>DRIG01000093.1 GCA_011052815.1 candidate division WOR-3 bacterium
CGTAATCTGACGTGGATGTATGAGACGACGCCGTATGTCGGGGTGGCGATACTGGATCCGCCGCGTTCGACGCCGGCGGCGAATTTGGCGTTGATTGATCATGCCTTATATGTGTATCCGAACAGTGGATTACAGGACAGCATCCAGCTAAAGTTTACGGCTGGTACGATTCAGAATCCTTCGTCGAATCGTGCGTATGATTGGTCGACGTGTAATTCAGCGGGTCCGTTTACGTTGGCGCCTGGTGGTTCGGCGGTGGCGGCGTTTGCGATTGTTGGTGGTGACAATTTAGCGGATTTACAGGCTAATGCGGATACCGCCTACAACCGCTACTGGAACTGGCCCGGCGTTCAGGAGAAACCGAGCGGTGCTGTGATAAACGGCATAAAGATATATCCCGTGATCTCTCACGGACAGCCGTTCACCCTGCAGTACGGGTTTACTCAAAAAACGAACGTTCAGGTCAAAATATATGACGCCATCGGCCGCTTGGTGGACCAAAAAGACTTCGGTCAGCTGAATGGTTCAGGTGAACTGAGATTGAATTTCAACTCGCAGTCACAGGGTGTCTACTTCATAAAACTCAAGGCAGGTAATACGACGAAGACCGCGAAGATCATCTGGCTCAGATAAATAAGCCGTAAAATAAGATCAGGGCCGGGAATCATCAACAAAATAATGGTTCTCGGCTCTGTTTCTTTTTTTCCAAAAAAACAGATACTATGTCTTTAAATTCTCAAGGTAGTGATATGCATTGATCGCCGCCACTGCTCCTTCACCGCAAGCCGTAATAACCTGACGAATCTTTTTGGAACGAATGTCGCCGGCGGCGAATATGCCGGAAACTGATGTTTCCAGCTTCTCGTTTGTAATAACAAATCCTGCTTTATCCAGTTCAACCACTCCTTTTAAAAATTCCGAGAAGGGTGTCATCCCCACATACATAAATACACCGTCTGTTTCATAAATTTTTTCCTCGTTGGTTGCACGATTTTTCACGGTGATAGATTCAACCCGCTCCTTTCCATTAATACTGACAAGCTCGTGATTGAGTAAAAACTGCACCCTTGATTCATTCTCAAACCGCTTTTGCAAAATGCGGTCAGCCGTTATGTAAGGCAGAAATTCCACAAAAGTGATATGTGTAACAAAATTAAGAAGGAACAATCCCTCCTGTAAACCTGAATTACCACAGCCGATAATCGCAATCCTGCGTCCTTTAAAAAGAGGACCGTCACAGGTCGCACAATAAGAAATTCCTCTGCCGCGCAGTTCTTCCTCACCTGGAACTCCCAGTTTACGGGGCATCGTTCCGGTAGCGATGATGACCGTCTTTGACCTGTATTCCGCGCCGTCACTTCGAACAAAGATCGCTTCGTCGGTCTTCTCTAAAGATTTAACCTCTGTACCTATAATTTCGGTCCCGAATTTCAATGCCTGCTGCTTCATCTTTTCCGCCAGTTCAATCCCTTTTATCCCGTCGGGAAACCCCGGATAATTCTCAATCACATCGGTGCTTGCCGCATTTCCTCCAGGTAATCCCCTTTCTATAACCATGGTCTTCAAGCCCGCGCGGGCTCCATAAATCGCTGCGGTCAATCCCGCCGGACCTGCACCGATGATCAACAAATCATTAATGTCTTCGTTCATAAAAGAACCTCCCTGTTAAATTGCACGTAAACTGCGCTGTATGTATTTCCTCGTAAGAACAAGTCATACTCTATCCGCTTCTGTTGAAGTATCTAAAAACCCTCTATATGTTCAAACGACACTCAAACTAAAGAAAGAACCAGACCTTAGTCGATCTGTCTCCTCAAAAAAGTCGGAACTTCCAGATCGTTTTCATTGTAGACCCGTTCTTTACCTTCTTTCTTGACCTCCCGTCTTTTGAATGTCGGAAGCTCAAGATTCTCTCTCTTCGTTCCGAAATCCAGTGCTTCATCTTTGACCTTTTCTTTGATTCCGGTCGCCACGACCATCACCTTCACCTTTTCGCCGATATCTTTATCAACCACAACCCCGGTTATAACCTTCGGCTCACATTCTGTTTCAGCAACGATCAATGAAGCGGCTTCGTTCGTCTCCGCTAATGTCAGATCATCACTTCCGGTGATATTGATGAGCAACCCTTTGGCACCCTTGATTGAAACATCTTCAAGTAATGGAGAACTGATGGCTGATTGAGCGGCTTGAAGCGCACGATTCTCTCCTTCGGCAATACCGAGCCCCATCACTGCGGTGCCTTTTTCAATCATCACGGTCCTGATGTCGGCGAAATCAAGATTTATGAGTCCCGGTTTAGTAATCATCTCGGCTATACCCTTTATTGCATTGAACAGAACCATATTACCGATCTTGAACGACTCCACGATTGACTGTTCTTTCGGAGAGACGGCGACAAGTTTCTGGTTGGGAATACAGATCAGGGTATCCACATGTTCTCTCAATTCCTCGAGTCCTTTTTCCGCATTCGTCATCCGCCATATTCCTTCATATTCAAAAGGCGTGGTCACAACCGCGACGACGAGGGCACCGCTGTTTTTGGCTTCTTCGGCGATCACCGGTGAAGCACCGGTTCCTGTTCCACCGCCTTCGCCGCAGGTGATAAAGACCATATCAGCATCCTTCAGGACGTCGCGGATCTGTTCACGTGATTCCTCGGCTGCCTTGCGACCGATTTCAGGGTCACCGCCTGCTCCCAATCCCTGGGTCAGGTTCTGACCGATCTGAAGTTTCTCAGAAGCCATACTCAATTTCAAAACCTGGGCGTCAGTATTGACTGAAATGCATTCAACTCCTTCGATTCCATAACCCTGAGCATAATTGACTGTATTGCAACCTGCTCCACCAACACCGATCATCTTTATTTTAGCCATATATTTTGGCTCTTGCACCAATTCCAACATAAAGTTCCTCCTTTTTTCTTTCCCCTGTTCTCCATTTAGAGAACACTAAAAATATTTTGTAAACCAATCTTCAAACCGTTTTTTAAGGGCGTCAAATACACCCACACCCTTGGATTTTTTAATGAGCGTCTGATTCTTCTTTTCATAACCGTAAAGCACCAACCCCACACCGGTTGCATATATCGGGTCAAGAATGATGTCTGTGAGTCCTCCGATTCTTCGTGGAATACCGATCTTCACCGGTAGATTGAATATCTCCTCCGCCATCTGCGCCAGACCGTTCAATCTTGCAGTACCACCGGTGATAACGCATCCGGCGGCGAGAACATCGGAGAACCCGCTCTTCTTGATTGCCTTGTTGGTGATCATAAGAATCTCTTCCACCCTTGGAGCGACTATCGAATAGAGCTGTTCCTTGGTGATAAAACGGTCTTCCCTGCCTCCGATACCAGGCACCTTGATTTCATCTTTTTTCTCTTCAGGGGTTATTGAAAGCGTCGCATATTTCTTCTTTATCGTCTCCGCCTGTTTATAGGGAGTCCTTATTCCGATGGCGATGTCATTTGTAATATATTCTCCGCCGAGAGGGATTACCTCTGTATGTCTGATGGCGCCGTCATAGAAGATCGCCAGATCAGTCGTTCCACCTCCGATATCAAGCAGGCAAACCCCGAGGTCGAGTTCATCCGGCTGGAGTACGGAATAGGAAGAAGCCAATGGTTGGAGCACAAGATCCTTCACTTTCAGCCCTGCCTTTTCTAATGCGGTGTAGATATTCTGTGCAGAAGTCACCGCTGCAGTAACGATATGGACCTCTGCCTCCAGTTTCACACCGCTCATTCCCACCGGATCCTTGATTCCCCTCTCGTTGTCAACGATATATTCAATCGGTATTGCATGAATAATCTCTCTGTCCAGAGGTAGAGCAATCGCCTGTGCCTGTTCAATGACCCGTTCGATATCACGTTTCGAGATCACTCCTCCGGCCCTCGAGGTTGCGATCATCGCATGGGCGTTTATACTCTCGATATGCGAACCCGAGATACCGGCATAACAGGAATCCACTTTGACACCAGCCATACGAGATGCCTCATCTATTGATCTGTTTATTGACTCTACAGCTTTTTCCAGATTAATAATCACCCCCCTTTTCAATCCGTGCGAAGATGTAGAGCCGACTCCCACAACCTTCAACTCGTTCTCGTCAACCTCAGCAATGATCGCAGCAACCTTCGTCGTTCCAAGATCAACGCCAACTATTCTTTCTTTCTTTGGCATTATCTCCTCCTTGATTGTGTTTTTTCAGGATTCAACTTCTCTTTCATAGAAGTTGCTCCTCTTTTGACAATAACCTGCGTATCGAACCTCAGGTCAACGATTGATTGACCTTTGAGATCCAGTAAATTCAATCTTTCTATCAAATACTTTCTCTTCTTTAAATCATGCGTCCCGACAATATATTGAACACCTTTATATTCCAGTACTCCTTCTTCCTGTGAAATAATGCGCGCCCCCGGAATGACTTCTTCAAGAGTGATATAAGACTCTCTATGTTTTGTTAAATAGACAATAAGAATCAATGCCGTCGTGATGATAATCGCGATCGCTATCACCTTAATATCTTTACCTCCTCTTTCAAAAGCACCCCTTTTTTCAACCGAACCGTCTGTTTTATGATCCTCATCAATTTAAGAACATCCGACGCCTTCGCATTTCCGGTGTTGATAATCCAGTTCCCGTGTTTTCTACTGACCTCGGCACCGCCGACCCTCAGCCCCAGCAAACCGCACTCCTCAATCAGTTTACCGGCGGACTGAGGACGGGGATTTTTAAAAAACGAACCGGCTGAATATCCTGCAGGCTGACGTCTCCGCCGCCATTTCCTCTTTGCCGAAAGCGCCCGCTGAATATATTTATAAGCACGCCGCTTCAACTTCAAGGTTGCAAAAAGAATAATTTTGTCGTCCTTAATATGCGAACGCCGATAATCAAACCGCAGTTCTTCCCTGGATAGATCCTTCCTGCCCAGATCAGATCCCGTATCTATAACCGTTATCCCTTCAATGATTTCACTGATCGACCTGCCGAATGCACCGGCGTTCCCTTTAACCGCCCCACCGATTGTACCCGGTATGCCGGCGAGAAATTCGGCACCCCCGTATCCCGCCTTACCTGCCGCGGTCAGGAATCTATCGATCGTCACTCCGGCGCCGCAGATAAAGAAATTATCTTTTCTTCTCATTCTCTTAAAGATCCCTTCTAATTTTATAACCGCACCGTCGAATCCCGCATCACTGCATAGAATATTGGTTCCCGCTCCGATTACAAAGTACCTCATCCTTCTCTTTTTAATAAATTCAAGCACCTTTTTCAGAGCTTTTATCGAGTAAACTTTTATAAAATAGCGCGCCCCGCCGCCGATACGGAATGAAGTATGTTTCTCCAGCGGTTCGTTATCCAGCACTCTGATTCCTTTTATTCGTTTCAATATATTATTCACTGCAGCTCCTTGAGTAGCATCACTGCAAACCGATTAATATCACCCGCTCCCTGAACGACAATCACATCACCCGGCCGCACTATCTTCTTCAAAAATTTTATTATTCCCTTAAATTCAGGGATGAAATAAACATCTTCCTGCTCTTTGCGGATCCGTTTTACGAGTGAGGCGCCGGTGACACCGGGAATAGGAATTTCGTGGGCGGCGTATATCTCTGACACAATCACGATATCGGCGAAGAAGAATGAAAAAGCAAAGTCATTAAAGAGATAATAAGTCCGGGTATAACGATGCGGTTGGAAGACCGAGATGATTCTCCGGTTGGAAAAGTATTCTCTGATCGTCTGCAGAGTCACCGCGATCTCTGTAGGATGATGTCCATAGTCATGAAAGATCTTTATACCCCTCACTTCTCCGATATATTCGTTGCGCCGCTGAACTCCTTTGAATCTCTTCAGCGCCCTTTTTATCCTGGATATCGGAATTCCCAATTCCAGACCTATACCGATCGCCGCAACGGTATTGCTGATATTATGCGTCCCCAGCAGATTGGTGATGAAGGTTCCGACCCGCTTATTCAGGTATATTACATCAAAAGAAGAACCCAATCCTTTTTTCTGTATTTTCTCGGCACGCAGTTCAGCACGTTCGTTCAACCCGTAAGTGATTATCCGCCGATGGATCTTATCTTTGATTTCAGCGGCGCCGATGGAATCAACACCGAGAAAAGTGCAACCCCAGAATGGAACATGGTTCGCAAAATAGCTGAAATGTTCTTTCAATTCATCAAGATTTGAATAATGGTCAAGATGTTCGGCTTCGATATTGGTGATCACTGCATAAGAGGGATAGAGCCGCAAAAACGATTTATCGGATTCGTCCGCTTCACAGACCATATAGTTGCTCTTTCCGATCCGCGCCTGACTCTGACCCCTTATGATTCCGCCGACCACGGTCGTCGGTGATAACCCGCCTTCCTGAAGGATCTCACTGATTATCGAAGTGGTGGTCGTCTTGCCGTGGGTACCGGATATACACACAGCTATCTTCATACGCGTCAACTCCGCCAGTAATTCCCCCCGATGGATGACCGGTATATTGAGACGGCGTGCTTCGATAAGCTCGGGATTATTCTGTTTCACGGCGGTGGAGAATACCACGACATCGGCACCGACGATATTCTTTTCTCTATGTTTATAAAAAACCTTTATCCCCATCTTCTGAAGTCGTCTGGTTATATCCGACCGTTGAATATCCGAACCGGTCACTTTAAGTTTCAAGTTCTTCATGACGATCGCCAGGCCGCTCATACCGATTCCACCGATTCCTACAAAATGTATATGTTCTGTCTTCCCGAACATCAGCCGTTCTCCTTTAAGATAAAATCCACAATCTTCTTTTCAGCATTGAAATCAAGGGTCACCTTTTTCTTTCTGATACTGCTCAATTCCATGATTTTCTTCAAGAGAATCTCGGCAGTGATTTCTTCTTCACGCATCACCACCGCATTCCCCGTCTCGGCGAAATATTCTGCATTGTAATACTGATGATCGTCAACAGCATAAGGAAACGGTATAAAGATCACGGGGATATCGAGTGAAAGAATTTCATAGCCGGCGAGTGCTCCTGAACGGGAAACAATCACATCAGCATTCTTCATCTCTTCCCAGGGACTCAGGGTAAAAGACAGAACCCTGGTTCTGCCGCGGCGGTTTCCATCAACCCAGTCAAAATCACGCTTTCCGCTGATTATCGTAAGGGTGTATCCCCTCGGCAACATATCCTGGATCTCCAGGGCGAGTCTGTTCAGTCTCATGGCTCCCTGACTGCCTCCGAGAAAGAGTATCTTTTTTTCTTTCTTCTCCGCCGGCAGACGTTTCCGACGACACTCTTTGAATTCCGTCCGTATCGGAATACCGGTCAGAATCATATTATCATCCCGGCGTCCGAGAAGAGGAAGTCCCAAAAAAACTTTTCTGGCGCGGCGTGCGAACAGTTTTGTGGCCCGACCGGGAATTCGATTGGGTTCAAAAAGATAGAATGGGGATCGATTCATAAAACAGGAGATGAGCAGCGGAAGAGAACCAAAACCGCCGCACGCGAAACCGATCACCTGTTTTGTTATATTGTTTAATGATATAGCGGAATACACAATGGACAACAGGGATAAAAGTTTCATAAATATCGACTTACCGAAAAAAGGTTTTGATTTAACATAAAAAATCCTTAAACCGTACTTTCGGGCGACCTCTTCCTCAGAGTACCCCCTGCGTGCCAGAAATATCACATCTACCTTACATTTCATAAACTCCTGGGCAACCACAATCGCGGGAAAGTAATGGCCGCCTGTACCGATGCCCGAAATCACCACCCTCATCACAACTCCCTCTTTTTGGAAACCTGCAGGATGATACCCATGGCGAAAAGATTTGCTGCAAGCGACCATCCGCCGAAAGATATGAACGGTAAAGGAACACCCGTAGGCGGCAGAAGCCCGATACTGACACCGACGTGGACAAGAAAGATGATGAAGATTGATGTATTCAAACCGGTAACGAGCAATTTCGCAAAATCATCCGAGACCAAAGAGGCGATCCGCAGACCGCGCATGAAAATCTGCCAGTAAAGTCCAAAGACGACGATACTGCCGACAAACCCGAACTCTTCTGCAATATGGGCGAAGATGAAATCATTATGGATCCGCGGCAGGAAAAGAAATTTCTGCAATCCGGCGCCGGGACCTTTACCCCAGAGCCCTCCTGAGCCGATTGCAATAAGAGACTGCCTCACCTGATATGTCGGGTTATTCAAGAAACTTGTAATCCGATATTGGGCATGAGGAAATACCAGGATAAAAACAATAATCAGCACCAGACTCACCGCCATTGTGGGAAAGAGCAGTTTGAGTTTTGCGCAGCCGTAAACGAGCATGAAGATGAGTACCAGAAAACAGATGACCGCCATAGAGATTGAAGGTTGAACAGCGACGAGGACGATAATGAATAAACAGATGAAGATCGAGGTCAGCATGCCGTTACTCGTATTCGCGGTTTGAGGATGTGAATCGAAAAAATTGGCGAGGAAGAAGATGATCCATATCCTTACGAACTCTGAAACCTGCAAACCGAATGATGATATGACGAGGGAGCGTTTGGCGCCGAACTGAGTGCGACCGGCAAGAAGAGTGAGAAACAGAATGAACACCATAAGAATAAAGAGAGGAAAGATGAGTTTTCTGATGAGTTCATAAGGGAAGAACAATCCGAGGAGAAAGAAGACACTCGCAATCGCCAGACGTTTTAAATGGCCGAGCAGATAATATGTGGAGTCCTCACCCTTTCTCATCGCCCGGTAATACGATGATGAATAAACGAACAACGCCCCTAAGACGACAAGACAGAGTAAACAGAACGCCAGTGTTCGATCAATCCCTGTATGCTGCATCTTTAAACGCTGCTCCTCTCTCTTCAAAATTTCTGAAATAGCCGAAAGAAGCGAACCCCGGATTCAAAAGAATAATATCACCGTTCGCGGCGAACCCGCGGGCCTTTTCAACCGCATCATCCATATCTTCGGCGACTGCGAACCTATCAAATCTTTTCGTTTTAAAATAATCCGCTATACAAGAAGCATTTTCACCTAAAACAATACACGCCTTCGCTTTCTTAACCAGCAGATCAAGATATTTTTCACCTTTATTCCCTTTCTGCCTGCCGCCGACAATGACGATCTTATCACCTTTCACGGCATTGAAAGAAGCGATCGCCGCACTCTCATTCGTACACATGGAATTGTTGATATAACGCACACCATTTATCACTCCGAGTTCTTCCAGTCGATGCGGCAGGGATTTGAATGAGGTGATGCCGTTTCTGATACTTTCATTATCGACTCCCATGATCTTCGCAACGGCAATGGCGGCAAGGGTGTTAAGAAGGTTATGCCTTCCCGGCAGCTCTGAAATCTTCACCGGAAACAATTTCTCACCTTTATAACGGAAATCACCGTTAAAACACACATCCGCCTTCAAATCGCCGCCGAAGAAGATGATCTGCGACCGAATCTCTGTGACCGACTCCTTAATCAGTTGATCATCGAAATTGAGAACCGCATAATCATCAGGTCTCTGCGTTTTGAAGAGCCGAAATTTCGCCTGCTTATATTCTTCAAAACTGCTGTGCCAGTTCAGATGATCAGTCGAGATATTGGTAAGGACTCCGATACCGGCATGGAAATCCCTTATCCGCATAAGCTGAAAAGACGATATCTCCAGAACATACTGTTCAAAGTGCGGAAGGAAAAGAGCCCGTGAAAACGGCATCCCGGGTGCAATGTTGCCGCCGAGGAAGTTTTTTATTCCGGCGGAAGCCAGGATATTGCTTATCAAAGCCGCGGTCGTACTTTTGCCGTTGGTTCCGGTAACCGCAATGACATCAGGTCGGTTCAAATGTTGATATGTAAATTCAATTTCGTCGATAACCGGCAGCCCCCTGTCCGTCAATTCCTTGATGATTCTTTTATTGGGAGGAAATCCAGGAGAAGTAACCACAAGGTCATAATCAAAGTTACCCTCATTATGCGTCTTTATTTTACCTGTCTTCAGCAACCTTCTCGCATCGGTTGAAACCACTTCCAGATTCTCTTCGTAGAGAAACAGTTCATCGCCCTCTTTAAGCAGGTATTCAGCCACTGAAATATTGGCTCGTCCCAGTCCCAGCAACAAAACTCTTTTTTTCATATTCCTTCCTTCATCATCTGATCTTTAAAGTCGAAAGAGCGAACATCAACAGAATAATCCCGACGATCCAGAATCGGACGACGATCTTCGGTTCACACAAACCTTTTAATTCAAAATGATGATGCAAAGGAGCCATCTTGAACAATCTCTTTCCTCCGGTACGGCGGAAATATATTATCTGAAGCAATACGGAAACGGCTTCAATTACAAAGACACCGCCCACAAAGATAAGAAGTATCTCCTGTTTGATCAAAATTGCAGCCGTGCCGATAATCGCGCCCATGCTCAATGCACCGGTATCACCCATAAAGATTTGAGCCGGATGAGAATTAAACCATAAAAATCCGAGACTCGCACCAAGGATTGATGCACAGAAAACAGTTATCTCACCGCCGTTCTTCAAAAAGATGATGTCCAGATACTCGCTGATCCCCATGTGGCCGGCGGCGTACGCCAGGGCACTGTAAGCCAATGCCGCGATTCCGATCAACCCGATCGCCAGACCGTCGAGCCCGTCGGTCAGATTGACGCCGTTGGAAGTGCCGACGATAACGAGTGCGACAAAAATAGGATACAGAATACCCAGATTTATGATATAGTTCTTTACAAAGATCAAATTGGTCTTTGTCGCATATCCTTCCGGCCCGAAAAAGTATAAAAAGACACCCAATGCGATTCCGTAAATAATCTGGAAGACCAGTTTTGTCCGTATCGACAATCCCCTTGGTTTATTCTTATAAATTTTAATATAGTCGTCATATGCGCCCAAACACCCGAACCAGATTGTCGCGGTCAGAAGGATGATGATATTGGGATTGGTCAAATCACAAAAGAGAAGTGTCGAAATCAGAATGGAAAGAAGAATAAGGATTCCTCCCATGGAAGGAGTCCCCTCTTTGCTTTTATGGCTCTCCGGTACTTCATCGCGTATCCGCTGACCGATCGATCTATTCTTCAAAAATGTGATGAATCGCTTACCGAATAGGAGCACGATCAAAATCGCCGTCACCACCGCATATGCACTGCGGAATGTAATATAACCGAACAACCTAAACGGTCCGAAAACGTCTTTCAACGGATATAAAAGCCAGTACAGCATCTATAACTCCCTTAACAATTCAAAGACAATATCTTCAAAATGGAGACCGCGTGAAGCCTTGACAAGAATAAGTTCATCACCTTCCAGATTGTCCACCAGATAACGCACCAGTTTACGTTTATCAGTAAAATGCACCCCCTTGTAATGCCGCGCCTGCTCTCCAAAGGTCAACAGGAGTTCGCAATGTTTTCTTGCATATACGCCGATGTTTTTGTGCAGCAATCGGGAGTCCCTGCCCAATTCCAGCATGTCACCCAGTATAAATATTCTTCTTCTCTCCACGACAGAGGTGAAATCAATCGCCGATTTCATCGATACGGGATTGGCATTATAGGTGTCGTTTATTATCAACAAATCATTACAGTGGATCGGTTCCATCCTTCCCGATTCAGGCTTTATTTCGGCGAGGGCGGCACGTTGAAAATCATATTCAATATTAAAATGTGAAGTCAAACAGACGGCACAAAGACAGTTGTAAACATTTCCGAGCCCGAGAAGATTGGTAAAGAACTCCTTGTTTTTGTAAGTGAAATAAGAACCTTTCTCGGTCAGGGAAATATCGTCCGCCATTTCAAGTGAGAAATTAAAAATATTTTTTCCCTTAACATCCTCAAGCCCCTCACCAAGCAGGGCGAAGCCGCCTTCGGGAAGCGCCTTGACCAATGACAACTTCTCTTCCTTTACTCCATTGATTGAACCGAAACTCTCTAAATGGCCGGGTCCGATGTTTGTGACAACGCCTGAATCAGGCTGAGCGATTTCACACAACCGCTTGATCTCTCCGGGGTTGCTCGTTCCGATCTCCACAATCAGATAGTCTTCGTCGCCGCTGAGTTCGAATATCGTCAGAGGAAGACCGATGAGTGAGTTATAATTCTTCTTCGTCGCCAGAGTATTATATTTTTTCTTGAAGATGGCGCTGATAAGATTTTTGGTGGTCGTCTTCCCGTTTGTGCCGGTAATGGCGATCGTTGTCGGATGGAACAGACTCCGATATTTTCTTGCGAGTTCGCCGAGTGCGAAAAGGGTATCCGAAACCAGAATCTCATCACCAACTTTCTGACTCTTCTCCACCACCACAGCGCTTGCGCCGTTCGACAGCGCCTCCTTCACAAACAGATGTCCGTCGGTATGTTCGCCCTTCAGGGCGAAAAAGAGATCACCCGGTTTGATCTCTTTTGAATTGATGCTCACCCCCCTTATCAACTCCAGGGAACCGTCGCCTGTCTTCCCATGCATCATCTTTGAAATATCTTTAATCATAAACTCTTTAAACATTCCCGAATGACCTCTGCATCGTCAAAAACAATTTTTTTCTCACCGATGATCTGATAGTCTTCATGCCCCTTACCGGCGACGAGTAGAACATCATCATCTTTTTTTATAGAAAGTGCATATCTGATCGCTTCTTTGCGGTCTTCAATGACCTTATAATTATCTTTTTTGATACCTTTTAATATATCGTCGATGATGTCGGATGGTTTTTCACTGCGTGGATTATCAGATGTTACAAAGACATAATCGGCTCTTTCCGATGCAACAGCACCCATCTTCGGACGTTTGTCCCTATCCCGGTCACCGCCGCAGCCGAACACTATAAGAAGTCTTCCCCGACAGTATTTTCTCAAAGCCGTGAGGACATTCCCGACGGCTGACGGCGTATGTGCATAATCGATGAAGATATTGTCCACCACGCGTTCCATCCTGCCTTTCACACCTTTCAACTCTTCAATCCCCCTGATGATTATCTCAGGGTCCTGTTTCAAAGCACAACCGACGGTGAACGCGGCGAGAATATTGTAGGCATTAAATCCACCGATCAAACCGCTCGCCACCGGGTATTTCTTGTCACCGTAAAAAATCTCCATCCGTAGTCCGTCGATGCTCTCTTCTGTCAGAACCGCCCGAATATCCCCTTCTTTCTGCAGTCCGTATCCGATTTTATTGAGCACCGGCAATTCTTCAATTTCTCTGAGTGCAGGATCGTCAATGTTATAAACGGCGTAACCGTTCTCCTTGAGGAGTGAAAATATCCGCATCTTCGCGGCACGATATTCTTCAATTGTACGGTGAAAATCAAGATGGTCCTGAGATAAATTGGTGAAGACCGCGACATCCAGATCAATCTCCTCCATCCTCTTAAGACTGAGGGCGTGCGAACTCACTTCCATGACAACCGCCTCTGCCCCGTCTCTCTCAAAATCGGAAAGCAACTTGAAGATATCAAGACTTTCCGGCGTGGTCCTTTCCGCCTTGATCCTCTTCCGGCTGTTCATATAATAAACAGTACCGATCAGACCGGGTTTTTTACCCGCCTGTTCAAGGATTGAATAGATGAGAAAAGCAGTCGTTGTCTTTCCGTTTGTTCCGGTGATACCGATTTTTTCCACCGCCTCAAAACCGCCGTAGAACCGTCGAGCGAGTTTCGCCATTGCCTCCCTTGAATCTTTGACAACGATCTGGGGAATATCCACAGCCAGCTTCCTTTGGGTGATGAGCGCCACGGCTCCGTTCTTGATTGCATCTTCGATAAAATCGTGCCCGTCGAATTTCTCTCCTTTGACGGCAATGAAAAGGGAACCCGGTGTAACACGTCTTGAATCGAACTCCAGTGACAGAACATCTGTATCTTTCATATTGTGCTCTTCACCTCCGATCACAGAAACCAACCTACTTAGCTGCATATTGGTGAGAATTTATCTGATAGATACTCTGAGCGATTTTTCTGAAAACAGGCGCCGCGATCGTACTCGCCCACAGACCCTTTTTCGGTTCATCGAGCATCACGGCAATGAGATAATCAGGATCATCCGCCGGGAAATAACCGATGAAGGTAGTGATTACCGATGAATTTGAATATCGATTATTGACAACCTTCTGTGCGGTACCGGTCTTTCCTGCAACCCGGACTCCATCGATGGCTGCGCCGGTTCCACTGCCCTCTTCGACGACACTGCAGAGGATGTCGGTAATACGCGCCGCAAGTTCTTTATCCACAACCCGTCTCACCCTGAGAGGTTTGGACCGATACACCGTTCTTTTCTTATCTTTGATTTCACTCACCAGAATGGGTTTATTCAAAACACCTTCATTGGCGATCGTCTGATAGGCAAAGGCGAGTTGAAGAAGATTCACGGTAAGGCCCTGGCCGAAAACAAGTGTGGCGAATTCCACATCATTAATCTTGTCCGCCGCCGGTACTTTACCCTTGGCTTCTCCGGGCAATTCAATACCGGTCACCTGACCTAAACCGAAATCCCTCATCAAGAGGAAAAATTCTTTTCTGTCGAAGTTACGTGAAATCTTGACCATGGCGACATTGCTTGAGTGGGCGACCGCTTCCCTAAAAGTCACCACTCCGTAATTCCTGTAATCATGGATCGTATGTCCATGAATTTTGTATTTACCACCTTCTGTATCAATAACGTAATCTTCTTTAATACCATCAAGCAGTGCATACGTCAGTGTAATTAATTTAAAGGTCGAGCCCGGTTCAAACTCGTCGCATACTGCATGGTTTCTCTTGTCGTTCTTTTTTCCCACATTGACCAGGGCGAGGATCTCTCCTGTATGTGGATCAATAATCACACCTGCCGCGTATTTTGCATCTTCCTTCATCAAGGCTTCTTTCAAGTTCGCATAAAGGATCGCCTGCATCTGAAAATCAATCGTTAAATAAACATCCTGACCGGGAAGCGGGTCTTTTTCAGGATAATTATGGTAAGGAAAGATATCACCCGTGGGGTCTTTTTGATAGATGGCGAAACCGGATCTGCCGCTGAGCACGCTGTTCAACTGCAACTCCAGTCCTTCTATCCCCCGATTATCCGATCCTACTTTTCCTATCAGGCTGGCGAACGCCTCGGGCATATTATACTGACGATTGAGGTCGTGAGTGAAACCGATGCCGGGATCATCGATCTCGAGATATCTGTCCCGGGTATGTAAATCGACCTTCTTGTCAATCCAGAAGAACTTTCCTTTGTCGAGCAGCTTTCTGATTTCGCGCTCAGAACGGCCGGAAATGATAGCCACCTCTTTTATCACCTTATCCCGTTTATATACATAGCGCGGCGTGCAGAAGATTGAAAAACACTGTTGCGAAGTAGCCAGAGGAATACCGTTTCGGTCATAAATATTCCCGCGTGCGCCCAGGAGAATAAATTTCTTTTCATGTTGATTTCTTGCCTTCTTCTCGTAATATTCATATCTTATGCACTGGATATAGAAAATATGGGAAAAGAAGAGTAATGAAACCAGAAAGAGTAAAAGGTGCACCACCCGCGCCCGTTTCATTTCACGACTCCCAGGATGTCATCCTCTTTTGGAAAGATAAAACCTCTTTCCTTTGCTGCAGCTTCGATATTGGCGAGATTTCCGAGATTCATTATTTCAAATTCGAAATTTTTTTTCTGGTTCTCCAATTCGATCACCCGGTTCTTCAAATTTTCCTTCCTCACTTCCAGTTTAACCAGCTCACTTTCTATATAAACAAGAGAAAACAGATAGATGACCACCGCTAAAAAGATCAAGAGCGCACGCATCTCTCACCGCATCTCAATTTTGCACTGCGCGCCCGCGGATTATCTCTGATCTCTTCCTGTGTCGGTGTTATGACTTTCTTGTTGAGTATCACCATCGTCCCCTCTTCCTTGAAACCGCGGAAAGTTCTTTTAACGATGCGATCCTCACCAGAATGGTATGATATTACAACAATCCTGCCTCCGGGATTCAATCTTTGAAAAGCAATCTGTAATGCCTGAGAAAGATTGGATAATTCATCATTAACCCAGATGCGGAACGCCTGAAAGACCCGGTGTAAATTCTTCTTAAGAAACCTCCTCGGTGTTGTTTTCTCAACCACCTTCCGAAGATCAAAGGTGGTCCTCAAAACCTTTTTATGCCTGTAAATCTCCGAACCGATTCTACGACAGTTACGTACATCCCCGTAGTTTTTAAGCACATCGATGATCTCCTGTTCCGATGCACTCTTGATCTTCGTCAGAAGAGAAGAGGTCTTCGGAGACATCCGCATCAACAGCTCACCTTCACGTTCAAAACTAAACCCCCTTTCAGGACTAACAAGTTGATGATATGACACACCGAGATCGAAGAGTACACCGTTCAAACCGCTGATCTTCTGTTCTTTTAGAATTAAACCTAAGTTTATGAAATTATCTTCAAAGAGTAGGCATCTCTTCCTGAACGGTTTGATTCTTTCCCGGACATAAGCGATCGCCTCCGGATCCCAATCGATTCCGATGAACTTCGCCCGCTTTGTAAGCTTCAACATCTCCACCAGATGACCTCCACCGCCGATCGTGCAGTCACAATAAACGCCTCTGTCTGTTTCAAGTTTCATAAATCTAATCACCTCTTTCAAAAGAACCGGTTGATGGAAAAGCATAATGAAGCAGCCTTATGTTCATCCCGTTTAACTACATGAAACTCTTTAATGCGGCTCTCTTGGACGGAAAAATCTCAAAGGGATAAAAACCGTACAGTCTTAAAATATCGTAGAGATACGGTGAGACATTTACAAGTTTAATGTCACCGCCGAGTTCTTTGAATTTTTTCTGATAGTCGATAAGCTGTCCGACGATCTTGTAGTTTATATGATTGACGCGCGAAAGATCGATAATGATGTTGAACTCACCCGCTTCAATCATACTTTTGAATTTCTTATCCATCACTTCAAACTGCTTCTCATCTATCTCGCCGCTCGGCAAGAAGAATGAAACCTTTTTATCTTTAATTGCCTCAATGGCCTGTACCTTCATCTATCCTCCTTCTTAAATTTTCGATGCTCTCAGCATCCTCAAGATAAAATTTCTCAATCTCTTTGCTGAACTTCTCATAGTTCTCAGGTGACCAGAGTGTAAAATAATCTATCTCTCCGACAATGACCACATCTTTTTGAATCCCTGAATGCTCGAGAAGGAAATTGGGGATCAATATCCTTCCCTGGGCGTCGAGGTGGTCTTCTTTGATACCGAAACTGAAATGGCGTCGATAACGCCGCGACTGCAGACGATCCATTGAAAGCGTAAGCAGTTCGGTCTCCTCGATCTTCTCCCACGTCCTTAATGCATAAACAGAAATCTCCCGGTCATATCCCGGAGTGAGAATCACTTTGCCTTCGGATTCGTGCTTCAACACACTCCGAAACTGACTCGGAATCGCCAAGCGTTTCCGCTCATCAAGGACATGCTTAAAAAAGCCTCTGAACCTAATATTCCCCATTTTTCCCCATTTTCTACCATTTTATACATAATTCGGGATTTGTCAAGTACTAAAATTACCCAATTGCAAAAATAAGTCCTGATATTTCAGGGGTTTTTTAGTGGGAGAAGATCAGGTACTTGTATTTTACCTGTTTGTCGTCAAAAATTAATAGAAAGTGCTCAATTATCTATAAATTGGATTAAATTTAATGGATGATATTTACAATGGATATTCCATTTTTATGTGCTATTTTATCTCATCCACCTTCTTTAATCTTGCAGCGAAGATCCCGTCGGTGTAGTATTCACCTGGAAGTACCTTGAGGAATTCGTCGCCTATCGGAGTAAAATCCCTGGCGGGTTCTAAGATAAAATTCTTGTGAGTCTTTAAGAAGAGCGAAACCACCTCTTCGTTCTCCTGGGGTAAAATACTGCAGGTGGAATATATCAGGGCACCGCCGACCTTTAAAAACTTCGCCGCATTATCAAGAAGATCATACTGGAGCTTGGAAAGACGTTTGATCACTTTAATATTCACCCGCTCTCTCACCTCGGGCCTCTTTGCAACCACCCCTGAATTACTACAGGGGGCGTCAACCAGAACCTTATCCATTCCTTCGATGGAATAGTTCCTTCCATCGGCAAGTACGGGCCGTATTATGGTCAACCCCAATCTTAAGGCGTTTTCGATAACCATCTTCAGACGGGTTTCACTCACCTCAACGGCGATGATCATTCCCTTATTCCCCATCAACTCCGCCATATAAGTGGTCTTGCTTCCCGGTGCAGAACAGAGGTCGACGATCTTATCTCCGGCTTTGGGTGCGACAAGATGACAGATCAATCCCTGAGCCTCATCATGGATTGAGACGAACCCTTCTTTCATTATCGAACTGTTTATAATGGTTCCGAGACGGTTGACTGATTTGAACTCAGGAAACCAGTTAGCGTCTTTGTATTCAAAGCCGCCGGCTTTTAACTTCACCTCGGCGTCTTCAATGCTGTTCTTGAGAAGATTTATCCGGATATACGGAGTGGGCCTGATCTTAAACGACTCTATTATGCGCTCGCCGTCGACCGGATAAGCGTCGATTATCTGTTTGAAAACCCATGCCCTGGGTATCCTCAACGCCTGAACTTTTTTGTTTCTAATTATACCTCTGAGCACGGCATTGATCAAACCCCGTTCTTTGAAAGTCCTGCCGAAATTAACCGCTTCATTCACGATCGCATAGATGGGAATCCGATCCAGAAACAGATACTGATACACGGCGATCCGCAGAACATTCTTCAGAATCAAATCGAGGGAAACAAAATCACCGTTATAGGTCTCCCTTATTATTTGATCGATCTCTTCGCGGTGCCTTAATGTACCGAACGCAAGTTCATTCGCCAGAGACCTGTCGTCTTCTGTTAATTTGTCCTCCTCAAAAATCTTACCAAGCGCATCTTTGAGGTTCACACCCTCATCAACCTCGCATAATGCAGTAAGGGCAGCCATTCGAGCATTCATCCAATCACCTCTCCTTCTTTTATACGAAAACCGTTTATAAAATCCAAACCCGATATCATCCTTCTGTTCTCAGGTTTCACCTTCCTCAAAATAACCGACCCGTCTCCTGTGCCGACATAGATACTCTTGTTTTCGATATGACAAATTCCAGGACTCAATTTCCGGTCTGTCGGTTCAACAGCCATTATCTTCAGTTCTTTATTACGGAAAACTGTCCTTGCGCCGGGCTGTGGTGACAGCGCCCGGA
Organism: candidate division WOR-3 bacterium; assembly: GCA_011052815.1. Lineage (NCBI taxonomy): Bacteria > Pseudomonadati > Caldifarciminota > Caldifarciminota bacterium. The sequence goes on from DRIG01000093.1 coordinate 19,228, forward strand.
CGAGATTATAAATTTTCTCTGTGCTGTTATGCCAGTCAATCATTGTCTCTTCCTTTTTTATTTTTCCTGCATAACTCTTTTCCTGCGGGTTCTGCTTAACTCTTTTGTAATCACCCGCTTCAACGGCCCTTAAAACATCACCGATAATGTCAGCAGCAAGGTATGAGAGACGTGATGAAAGGGAACCGTAGTCCTCATCCTCTTTTATACTTAATTCTCTCTGAAAAATTATATCACCGTGGTCGATCTTCTCATCCATAAAGATCACTGTTATCCCTGTCTTCTTCTCACCGGCCATAAGCGCCCTCTGTATCGGCGCGGCGCCCCGATATTTAGGCAGAAGCGACGGGTGAATATTTATTCCTCCCAAACGGGGAACCTCAAGTAATTCATTCTTTAAAAGATGACCGTAAGAAGAGAGCACAAAAATATCAGGATTAAGTTTGGTAAGGGTGTTGATAAACTCCTTGTCATTGGGGTCGTCGGGAGTAAACACCTCGATCCCCTGTTCTTCCGCCCATCGGGCGACCTCAGGCAGTCGGATCTTCAACCCCCTGCCGCGGGGCTTCGGTTTTGTGACGACAACCCCTGCCAGGGTGAATTCTTCCTTGATTCTCTTGACTATCGGAAAAGTGAAATCACCCGAACCGAAAAATACAATAATCATCTATACTCCATCACCGGTTTCTTTCAATTTCGCAAGATATGCCTTCACCTTCTCTTCATCCACCTCAGCCGGATGGTCGATGATGAGCACACCGTTTAAATGGTCGATTTCATGTTGAACGGCCCTTGCCAGTAATCCGCTTGTCTCGTATACCAGATCTTCATTATATAAATTCTTCGCCTGCAGCTGTACCCATTCCGACCTCTTGATCTTCAAATACAACTCAGGAAAACTCAGACAGCCTTCTTCCTCCACCACTTCACCTTCCTGTTTGAGAATTACAGGATTTATGAACGCGACCGGCTTGGCTTGTTCCTCATGGGGAGTCGTGTTGAGTGTGAAAATCCTTAACAACGACCCTACTTGAGTAGCTGCAAGGCCTACGCCCTCTTCCTTGAGCATGGTTTCAATCATATTATCGACCAATTCAAAAACCTCTTTAGAAATAGCCTTAACCGGCTCAGCCGTTTTTCTTAATATTGGATCTGGATATTTCAGTATCTTTAAATTCAATACACCTCTTTATTTAAATCTCGAGCAAATAAATCAATACTTTACTTCGGCTTTTAACCTATTTGCTCTCCTGGGACATATCTCTTGCTTTATTCAAAACATTTACAATGTGTCCCTTTTCAATCTCGATCTTTACACCATCGGCGATAACCAGCATGACGGTTCGCTCTTTGACGTTGGCGATTGTTCCGTATATCCCTGAAGATGTAACCACACGATCATCTTTCTTCAGTGCCTCCAGCAATTTACGATGCTGTTTCTGCTTCTTCTGCTGAGGCAGGATCAAGAGGAAATAGAATACGACAAAGATAAGTATCAGAGGCAGAAAACTCATCAATGGATTACTCTGCTGCTGACCGCTCTGCTCACACGTCTGCTGAAACAGAAATAAGAACATAATACCTTCTCCTTTCTTTCAAGATGCTATTATATATATTTTTATCGGTAAGTCAAGACCTGATATCTCATCTCGGCGACGGAGTCTGAACAGACCCCAGGACAGGATACTGCTGTCAAGCCTATTTCACTAAAAATTGTTGAAGTTCTTCCATCCCTTCATAATCGGTCAAATCCAATTTCAGAGGGGTTATCGATACATAATGTTCTTTAACCGCCTTAAAATCCGTATCAGCGGCGATCTTGTAAGAGAGAGTGCCGTTGATCACACTATACATAACGTTCTCCTTTTCACTGTTTCTGATTACCTTATCCCGGTAGATTCTCTTACCCATCTTGGTTATCTTCTCACCCTTCAACCTTCCCTCGGGGATATTCACATTGAGCACCAATCGGCGGATCTTTATCTCGAGCAATCGTTTTATTAAATTTCGGGAATACTTAACCGCCGATGAAAAATTATTATATTCACGGGACGACAGGGAAATCGCGATCGAATTGATCCCCAATGTCGCACCCTGGAGCGCCGCCGCCACGGTTCCTGAATAAAAGACATCACTTCCCATATTCGGACCGTGGTTTATTCCGGCGACCACCATATCGATATTCATCTTGATCAAATCATGGTATGCCAGAAGAACACAATCAGTAGGTGTCCCGTCAATGGTATAGAACCTGTCGCGTATCTTCTCCACCCGTATCGGACGCCTCAGTGTCAAAGAATGGCTGGCTCCGCTCTGCTGAAAACGGGGAGCCACGGCGAAGACTTCAAAATCTTTTTTGAGTTCTTTATAAAGTGCCTGAAAGCCCAGGGCGTCGTATCCGTCGTCGTTTGTCAACAAAATCAATGCCATAACAACCCCACCGCCATCTTGATGAATCTGATTGTATCAATCACCGGATGAATATAACTGCTCTCGTTATTATAGACGGTCGTTATCGGAATAAAACCGATATGATAATCGTTCTTTATCGCCTTAAAGACCATCTCTGATTCTGTCTGATAATTGTTCGTCTTCAAAAAGACCTTTTCAAATATCCTTAAATTTATATATCGAAAGCCGCACTGCACATCGGGTATGCTTTTTTGCGAAAGCACCGAAATCACCAGTGAAGTGATTCGATTTACAAGCCGCCTTAACGAAGGCATCTTAAGAACATCGCGCCGCATACCGATAATCAAATCATAGCCGTTACAGAGCTCCAAAAAATTATTGATCTCCTCAACCCGATGCTGGCCGTCGGCGTCGAGCGTGAAAACACCCTGCAAACGCATCAATCTGGCTTTTTCAAAACCACGTTTCAATGCCGCTCCCTTACCGAGATTTTTTTCATTCTTGAGCAACGCCACACCGAATCCCGCGACAACCTCTGAAGTCTGATCAGTCGAACCGTCGTCAATCACGATGATATTTTCCTTTTTAAAACCATACTTAAGCAAAGCATCAAGCACCGCACCGATTGTCTTCTCCGCGTTCAGTGCGGGAATGACGACTCCCGTCTTTTCCAAATCCACACCCAATTCTATTCCACAATCATTAAATGTCAATGTCTAACTGAGAATCTCTTTTATCTCTCTAATGTATCCGTTGATCCGTCTTTTATCAACACCTTCTCCGATGATTCGGACAAGCGGTTCGGTCTGTGACGGTCTGATATGCAACCAGTAATCAGGGCGAGTGATTCTCAATCCATCAAGAGTATTTATTCTGCCGGGAAACTTTTTGATGATCTTCTTCTTCCGCCTCTCAAAGATCTCCGCGTTTATCCGCACCTTCTTCTTTATCATATAATATTTCGGATACAGATCTATGATCTCCGACAACCTCTTATTACGTCGCCTCAGTAATTTTATGATCAGGGCCGCGCCGACCAGAGCGTCGCGTGTCAGATTTATCCGAGGATAAATAACCCCTCCATTACCTTCTCCACCGATCACGCCGTTCACCTTCAACATCTTCGCCACGACATTCGCCTCACCGACACCGGTTCGGAACAATCGGCAATTATACTTTTTGGTGATAAAGTCCATCAATGCAGTGGTGGACAGATTGGTCACCACATTCCCCTTTGTCCTGCTCAATATTAAGTCAGTCGCCAGAACCAATGTCTTCTCTTCGCCGACCGCCCTGCCTTGTTCATCAACAACAGAGAGTCGGTCACAATCAGGGTCACAGGCGAAACCGAGGTCCAACCCCTTCTCTTTCACAAAACGGCATAATCCCTTGATGTTCTCCGGTGTGGGTTCCGGGCCCCGGGGAAAATCAGAACTGAATCTGCAGTTGTATCTGTAAACTCTGCAGCCCAGAGCCTCGAGCAGTTCGGGCAGTGCAATTGAACCGGCGCCGTTTACAGCATCAACCGCGACTCTCAAAGACGCACCCGCCTTTGAATCCATGCGCAGCGCATGTTTGATCTTTGTAATCTGTTTTCCGACTCCATCAACAGACGATCTTTCAAAACCAGAAGAAGAAATCTCCTGGTAGACATCCCTTCCGTCGATAAATCTCTTAAATCTCTTGAATTCCCGTCCATTGAAAAACCTGCCTTCTTCGGAGATGAACTTCAATGCATTCCAATTTGATGGATTGTGGCTCGCCGTGACCGCGATACCGCCGTTTGCCTTTAATGACTTGACCATAAAGACAACAGTGGGTGTCGGAACAATGCCCAAGTCCACCACACTGCAATCGGCACTAATCAATCCCTGAATTACGGCATCGCGGAAGGCTATGCCCGACCCCCTTGCATCCCGACCGACCACCACCCTGCCCGGTTTCACATACCTGCCGAACAGAACGGCATACTGGTAAATTATATGGGGGGTCAAATCCCTGCCCACAATACCACGCAGTCCTGAAATGCTGAAGATCAACGGCATAGGGTTATTATATTATGAAAAACCCTGATGTCAATGCGTTAATACACCACCATATCGCCCTTTACTCTCTACAATCCGAATTCCGAAATGCCTTTATTCGCCGTCTCTCCTTTTCCCCTTGTCATTCTGAGTCCGCCACAGGCGGACGAAGAATCTCTCTCTGTCATATTGATACCCGCATTATCCCCTTGACATCTTTCACTAAAAGAATATACTAAATTTATGCGTGCAGATAATTTAACCATAAAGATTAAAAGCGATAAACCACTGATAGTACTTTCAGTCGACGAGTATGAAAGTATGAAAGAAACAATTGAATTGCTGACACATTATCCTGATTTGCTTAAAGAGCTAAAAGAAGAACGCAAACAGATTAATAAAGGTAAATTTATCACACTAAACAGTTACAAGGCAAAATACAAAAAACGTTGAAATTTGTTATTATCCTTTCTCCCCGTACTGAAAAATTTTTGGATAGCATCCACAAACATAATCGTCGATCATTTAAATACTTAATGCAAGCCTTAGACAAGATTGCCGAGAACCCCTATACAGCAAAGCCTTTGCTTGGGAGCCTTAAAGGTTATTACTCGTATCGTGTGGGTAATCACCGAATTATATTTGAAATTAATAAAAAAAAGTCAGAAATTTATGTCGAGAAGATTGCCCATCGCAGTGTTGTTTACAAACGATAGCTCAAAATTTCCAACTCTATTTTTCTTCACTTAAAATTCGTTCCACTCCCGCGTTCCCTGCTTCTCCCCTTCTCCCATTCTCTGCTTCTCCCATTTCCCCTCTGTCATTCTGAGTCCGCCGCAGGCGGACGAAGAATCTCCCTTTACTAACGCTCTAAACGATCTCAACGTCCTGTCCTTTCAAATCCGAAATCCGAAATGCCTTTATTCTCCCATTCCCCGTTTCTCCCTTTCTCCGTCTCTCCTCTTTCTCCCATTCCCCTCTTTTCCTCCCCCTTGAGGGGGGAGGATTAAGGTGGGGGTGATCTTTCTTCCAACGCAGCTCTCTTCCAGCACCGCTCCAAACGCTCTAAACGCTCCAAACGTCCTGTTCTTTCAAATCCGAAATCCGAAATGCCCTTATTCTCCGTCTCCCCCCTTCCCCGTTTCTCCATTTCTCCGTCTCTCCTCTTTCTCCCATTCCCCTCTTTTCCTCCCCCTTGAGGGGGGAGGATTAAGGTGGGGGTGATCTTTCTTCCAACGCAGCTCTCTTCCAGCACCGCTCCAAACGCTCTAAACGCTCCAAACGTCCTGTTCCTTTCCAAATATGCAATGGTCACTCTGTCATTCTGGTAATTACCAGAATGACAGAGTGGCTTGCGAAGTGGAGATAGGGCAAGAGGGAATAAGACGGCAGGCTGGGTCTGGACAGAATCAGTTTCCAGTTTCGAGGGTTGATCCCACTTAATGACAGGATTTAAAATGACTCTTGGCCGGGATTTCTCTGGAAGTAATGCTGGCAAAATTTTACTTGATCTTGGCCACGAGTCTTGCCCTCAGCTGTTCGTATATATAGTTGTTTGACGAAAAGAGTAAGGCATCTGCTTCTTTCAGAAGATTTACAAATCTTTCGAGATCGAGATTAATCAGTTTTTTCGGGTATTTTAAATATTGTGTCCGCATCCGAAACAATTCGTTGATATTCTTTTTCCATTGTGGGAAGAATTTCTTTAGTGTAAAAGTAGACGATGAAAGTTCAATAATCCATCTATTTTCAAACGTGTTTTTTTCTTCCGGGTCAGATATTTTAAGTGGAAATCTGGAAACCTCTTCAAAAAAGGATTTTTTTTCCCAAAATATCTGGGACATTACCTTATCAATGGATCGCAAATCCTGGGCTAATTCAAGCCATACTAAAAAGGAAAGTTCATCATATAAAATATTAGATTTCGGGCCATCTGGAGAAGCTGGAAACAGAGTTTCGTCAATTTCATTGATCGAATAAATTAATGAGGTTATATCCTTGAAGTATTGTTCGAATAGCGAGAGGTATTTCAACACAAACCTCTTGCATATCCCTGCTCGCACACGGTCGGTTTTGGCCTTTTTATAGTTCTTTTTCATTGCAATAAAGGCCTTAGCCATATTTTCAGCATATGCGGTTATTGGATAAAAAACCGCAGATTTATCTATCATCTTCTCCTGCCTTTCAGATTTTTTCATTTTTAATTGTTGTATTCCTCAATCATCCCAAAGCCCTGGCTGTTTTTTGAACTGAGACCAGGCCTTCTCTTTTCATCTTGGTAACCCCGGTCATGAACAAATCGGGCGATGTGTCGGCTTAAATTTCTATAGATAAATGCCTGCACCAAATAGTTGTGATGCCCGGGAAGCATAACTCCCTTTTTTGATAATGCACTGAAACTTATCTTTATCCTCAATTATACTCCTATTTCCTCTATACTCAGTTATTATTAAAGTTTACCCATGTTTTCGCCCAAGTCAAGCAGAATTAGTGGATGCGCCAACACATCGCTGTCAGGGGAAATTGGGTAAGTTAGTTAAGATGGTATTAAGGTACCATAGATTATGTACAACAGCGAATTTTAATTCACCATTAAGGAAATAATTACCCTGAGAGTTTATCAATGTAAGTATTGCTTCACAAGGCTTACCTCTGGTTAAACGCTTATGTCTTTC
>DRIG01000094.1 GCA_011052815.1 candidate division WOR-3 bacterium
GGGTACAGTGATGTCCCGTCTTTCCCGCGCACGTCGGAAACTGAGGGAAATTTTTGAAACACTGGGGGTGCAGGAGAGATGAAGTGTAATTTTTCTGCAGAACTTTTAAGTGCTTATCTTGACGGTGAGCTGAATGAAAAAGATAAGCAGAAGGTGAAGGAGCACCTTAAGGGCTGTGCTTCCTGTAGAAAAGAACTTGAAGAGTTGCGCCGTTTTGATGAATATGTAAGGGATATGGAGATTGAAGAGCCATCGCGTGAGTTCGTGTTCACATTGAATCGTAAGATTCTGGAAAGAATCAGCAAAAAACGGCGTTTTTCATTCTTTAAGCTTTCTCCTCTACTCGCACCGGTTGCCGTGGCGGCTCTGGCTTTCATCATAATCAATAATATGGTTCAGCGTCCCCACCATCTGATCAATCTGGATCATCGGATCGTTTACCCTGGAGGAGGAGGGGTTGAAACAGAAACGCAGGGAAGAGCTGAGGTCAGTGAAGCACCTGAGTCCCGATCTTCTCCAGAAGAGAAATATGCCCGAGGAGCCGGGTTTGCCAAAAAAGAAGTAGAATCATCTGTAAAACCAAAAGCCGCGAGAGTCATCGAATCTTCTGAAACAGAAGAGGTTTCTGATAGAATCACCGCAGTCCGCTCAGCAGAAGAAGAGATGCCGGCTGCATCAGTGCCTTCCCTGGATGAGCTGGAGATACCTGAAGGCAGGATCGTGCGGGCGATTGTCGACACCAACGGCAATATCGTAAAAGTGGCGACAGGCAATAAGATTGTTCCTGAACGAGACACCCTGCTGGAAAGACGTTTAAAAGGGCAGCAGATCGCTCCGCCTACGGTCGCCGGAAAGAGAAAGCAGCTTTATATGGATTTAACCCGACAGAAAGAGAGTGAAGAATGAGATACAAGGTGGCTCTTGTAGTGGGTGCACGCCCCAATTTTATGAAAGCGGCGCCGGTCTACATTGAACTCGGTAAATACAATGAGATGGAGTCGTATCTCATCCATACAGGCCAGCATTATGATGAGAATCTTTCAAAGGTCTTTTTCGACGATCTCAAGCTGCCCCAGCCGCATTTCTATCTGGGGGTTGGTTCAGGAACACATAGTGAACAGACCGCCGGAATAATGTGTGAATTTGAAAAGATACTGCTCAGGGAAGACCCCCATCTTGTAATGGTCGTGGGCGACGTCAATTCCACACTCGCCTGCGCCCTCACCGCGGCGAAGTACCGCTGCAACAACAGCCAGTACCGACCTCTGATCGCTCATGTTGAAGCCGGTTTAAGAAGCTTTGATTGGCGGATGCCTGAGGAGATAAACCGACGGCTTACAGATTCGCTGTCTGATTTGCTCTTTACGACCGAACCCGTAGCTTTGGATAATCTACTGAAGGAGGGGATTGATTCCAATAAGATTTTCTATGTCGGTAATGTAATGATTGATTCCCTGTTGAGATTTAAGGAGACAGCGGCGAAATCCGATATTCTGAAGCGGCTGAAACTGAGAGAGAAGGAATATGCTGTTTTGACCCTTCATCGGCCTGCGAATGTCGATAATCTCTCCGATATAAGAAGGATTCTCAAGGGTCTGAAAGAGATCTCCAAAAAGATCGCTGTCATCCTGCCGATCCATCCGAGGACCAGAAAAATGTTCGATACCTATAAGATCAAGGTTGATTTTATCAAGATAATAGAGCCGCTCGGTTATCTTGATTTTTTGAAACTGATGACGGATGCAAGGTTTATGCTGACTGATTCGGGCGGGATTCAGGAAGAGACCACGGTTCTTGGTATACCCTGTCTTACTTTAAGGGAGAACACTGAACGTCCTGTAACCGTCACCGTCGGAACGAATACCGTGGTCGGTAAAGATCCGGATATGCTTCTTGAAGAGACCAAGAAGATTCTATCCGGTGAATACAAAAAAGGCGGGATTCCCGAATTCTGGGACGGTAAAGCCGCCCAGAGGATATGTAAGATTGTATATAACCACCTGAGATCGACATTCAAATAATGTATATAAAAGTAAAGGTTATCCCCCGTGCCAGAAAGACTACAGTGATTGAATTGGAGAGCGGGATGCTGAAGGTGAAGGTTTCATCACCGCCGGCGGACAATAGAGCCAATCAGGAACTTGTCAGGATACTTGCAGATTACTACGGCGTTAAAAGGTCGGCCGTAAAGATAAGAAAAGGTGAGAAATCCCGCGAAAAGCTCGTCGAAATTTTATCTGCCGGCTGATATCAGATAGTTCTTGAATTTTTTCAATGCCGCCGCCCTGTGGCTGATGCGGTTCTTTATCTCCTGCCCGAGTTCAGCGAATGTCCGCTTGTATCCGCGGGGGATGAACACGGGATCATAACCGAATCCTCCGGAACCGCGCGGGCTTTCCGCTATCTTTCCGGCACATTCACCGGTGAACACTTCATACTTATCAGGTGCGAAATAGTATACAAAGACCGCTTTAAATACAGCCTTTCGATCCTCTTTATCTTGTAGATTCTTCAGAAGTCTGGAGAGCCTTTCATTATCGTCTTTTCCGTAACGGGATGAATATATTCCCGGTTCACCGTTGAGGGCGTGGACAAAGAGTCCGGAATCATCAGCCAGAGAGGGTTTGCCGGTGAGCTTAAAGGTGAATAACGCCTTGGCAAGACTGTTTTCAAGGAGCGTCCTGCCGACTTCCTTTACCTCCATGCTGAAATAATCACTCAGGGTTTGATAATCGATATCAGAACCGAGGATGCTCTTTATCTCCTCTATCTTATGGGGATTTTTTGTCGCTAAGACGATCGTCATCATCAGGGTAAGAAATTCCCTTTATCAGGATTCAATCAACATCCTGCCCGACATTCAATCGGGGAGGATGATTGAACAACGGTTGTTTAATAAAAGGCGATGATTTCTTACGGTGAAATCATCGTTTCGACAACGAACGAACCGCGGTAGCCCAACCCCTGCGCTTTCTTCTTTAATACCTCTGCCTCTTCGCGGGTTAAACAGTCTCCGACCCGGACTTTATAATAAGGCGCTACATATTCCACATAGATATTCTGGCTGAAGTTCGCCCGGGCGTCGTCCGCGACTTTGGATGCATTCTTTTCAGTTGAAGATGCGAAGATCTGAACACGGAATCCCAGAACTCTTGCCGGTGCCGGTTGCGGCGGCGGAGGTGTGGGTGTAACCGTCGGTGCTACATAGGGTTCTTCAACGGCAGGAGGAGCTTCGGCGACTACTGCGGGTTCTTCTTCAACAACAGGTGGAAGTGGCGGAGGAGCAGCGACCTCTTCCATCGGAGCCGGAGGAGCGGCGACTTCTTCTTCGACGACGGGTGGAGGAAGGACGGGTGTTTCGGTTTCCGGAGCCGGGGGAACAGTGGCTGTTTCTTCTTCAATGACCGGCGGAGCAATCACCTCTTCTTCAACCGGAGGAGCCGTAATCGTTTCTTCACTGATCGGTGGGGCGATGACTTCTTCTTCGACCGGTGGAGCGACGACCTCTTCTTCAGTCGGTTGAGGCAGTATAGGTTCGTTTGATATATTACTTTCCTCTTCACCGAAGACAATCACTTCTTCGAGTCCTTCGGTCTGGACCGCTGTCTTTTTCGGCGCACAGAATACGAAGAGCATAATGCAGCCGACCAATAATATTTTTCTCATCTTTTCCTCCTTTTATTTTAAATTCTCAACAATTTTTTTAAATCCGGTGCCTTTTCTTTTTTGCACACAAGAACACCATTCGGGCTCACCACGATGATCAGCCCTTTTACTCCATACACCCTTAAAGGACTGTCACAAGTATACATAATTGAGTCACTGATTTCAAGACCCTTTGCATCACCGATAAAGATATTCTTATTCCCGTCTTTCTTGAAATACCGTTCTAAGGCGAGCCAGGAACCGACATCATCCCACTTGAAATCACCCTTTATTATACACAATTTTTCGGTCTTTTCCATTACGCCGTAGTCGACAGAGATATCCGGGATATTACGGAAGTATTTTTTATTCTTCCTCTTTACGAATTTATTGATGCCGTTGTATACCCCGGGAATAAAGTATTCCATCTCTTCAAGAATTTTGTTGATTCTGAAGGTGAAGATACCGCTGTTCCAGAGATAATCACCGCTTCTCAGATACCGGCGCGCTTTTTTCAAGGACGGTTTTTCAGTGAAGGACAGTCCTTGAAAGGCATGGAGTCTGTTATGCGAACTTATTTTATTACCGATTTTAATATAACCATAGCCGGTTTCAGGACGGTCCGGTTCTATTCCGTAAGTCACAAGATAATCGTCTTCCGCGAATCTGCGGCTGAACTTCAGAGCGGCGATGAAGTTTTTGTCGGGATATATCAGATGGTCTGCCGGCATCACATGTATGATACCGTCGCCGTATCTGCGCTTCAAGGTTACGGCGGCTAAACAGATTGCAGCCGCGGTGTTGCGTCTCATCGGCTCGATTATAATCTGTTCTTTTCCCACGTATCGGTATACAAGTTTCTTGAGGCTTTGCGGAATGATCAGAACCCGTTCGTTCTTTTTAAAATAGGATTTTATTCTGTTTAATGTCTGGACAATAAGCGGTGTCTTGTTGAAGACGGAAAGGAACTGTTTGGGAAAGTTGGGTTGACTTACGGGCCAGAATCGTTCTCCTCGACCACCGGCAAGGATTACAGCGAACTTTTTAATTTTCCACCTCCTTCAACTTGAACAGGATACTGCCGATCTTCATCTTCGCCCTGATCTGAACCGGATACCGCTTTTCATCGTCAGAATACCAGATATCCATACTGCCTTTTGAACCGAAGACCCCTTTACCCGTTGTCTGGGGTGAAACAAGAATCGTGTTGAATTCTCCTCCGGGCGTTTTGATCTTCTCTTTCTTCACCACCGGACACAGAATTTCGTGGTTTTCCATGGATTTGTGAATCCTTACCACTATGGTGTCGCCGATTTTTAGAGGTATGGTGCGGAGATAATACCAGAAACTGAGCAGGTCCCTTGTCTGCGCGGCTATTTCAAAGATTAAAGAATCATCGTAGACCACATAGAGGCTGTCGTGATTAAAGACCAGTTTTGAGCGGTGGTGATATTTACTTTCGTTCAACTTTTCTTCATAGAAAAGGGGTAAGAGGCCGGTCGTCTCGGCATAGACGTCTATGGTGTCATTCAAAGAAAAGAGGAAGCTGAGGCCCGGGCTTGAGTTTATGACCGATCTGAAGTGATAGCAGGTCGTACTGTCATAGGACAGGGTGTCTTTGATCTCCAGGGTCATACTTCCGAGGGTGATGAATGAGAACCTGGCGACATAGTCAAGTTTTTCTCCGACCATGAAACAGAGCAGGAATATTATCGGATTCATATCACCAAACTGTTCAATCTTTCGATCCTTGAATCAAGAGGGGGATGTGTGGCGAAGAGCCCCGCTGCATTCATCCGATCCTTGCCGAAAGGACTGGCGATAAAGAGGTGGGCGTTTGATTGGGAAGCTCGTTTCAGGGGTTTGTGGGCGTCACGCAGTTTTGCGAGTGCCTGTGCAAGTCCCTGAGGATACCGGGTGATGTATGCGCCTGAGGCGTCGGCGAGATACTCGCGCTGGCGTGATATCGCCGCTCTGATCAACGCGACGAACAGCGGTGCGATGATCGCCAGGACTAAACCTACGACAATGAGAATCAAACCGAGCTGGCCGCCGGTTCTTCGACTGCTCCTTCGACGGCCTCCCCAGAACATCGAGCGAAGCAAGAAGTCTCTGAGAAGAATGATTAATCCGCCGATCGCCGCGACAACGGTCATAAGCAGGATATCATAATTCCTTATATGGGCGATTTCGTGGGCGATAACGCCCTGGAGTTCCTGACGGTTCATTATCTCCAGTAGTCCGGTCGTCACCGCAACCGATGCATTCTGAGGGTTGCGTCCGGTTGCAAAGGCATTGGGAGCGGGTGAGGGGGTGATATAAACCTTTGGTTTTGGTATACCCGCGGCGATTGAAACCTCTTCCACAACATTATGGAGCATCTTGAATTCCTCTGGGTCGGCAGGGACCGAACCCGTGGAAGAGAGAGCCAGTTTGTCGGAATTATAATAGAGGATTACATTGTAGAGAATGATAAATACCGCAAAACCGACATATCCGATGAGTCCCCAGTCGAGAATCCGGATTATCGTATAACCGAGAACGGCGAGGAACAGGGTTGTGATGAGGATAAATAAAAAAGTTTTTCGTTTATTCGCAGCAATTAAATCGTATAGCGTTTCACCCATTAAAACTTAACCTTGGGGACGGTCTTTTTCTCCTCTTCCGGTGCTTCAAAAAATTCACGGAGTTTGAAATTGAAGAGCGCCGCGACGATCGTCTGAGGAAACTTCTGAATCGTCGTATTATAATCCATCACGACATCATTATAAAACTGCCGTGCGAATGCAATCTTGTTTTCAGTAGCCGTCAGTTCTTCCTGTAATTTCAAGAAGTTTTCATTCGCCTTCAGCTGGGGATAGTTTTCCGCCACTGCAAAGAGGGATTTCAGGGTGGCGGTGAGCATATTGTTCGCTTCAGCCGCTTCTTTGGGGTTGGTCGCACCCATTGCCCTTGAACGAAGTTCAGCCACTTTCTCGAAGACTTCCTTTTCATGCTTGGCATATCCTTTTACAGTCTCGACGAGATTCGGAATCAGGTCGTATCTTCGTTTCAGCTGCACATCGATTTGAGCCCAGCCGTTGTCAACGCGCATCTTTTTAACCACAAGACGGTTGTATATGCCGATGAAAACGACCACCAAAATTATTATTAGTATTAATAAGATAATCATCTTTCCTCCATAAGTTTATTTTATACATATTTCCGAACTTGTCAAGTTTCTTGACTTGACAAATTATTTTAATATAATCTTGATAGAAAATGACGAATCGCACCATCAAAAACTTCGAAATCAAAGAGCTTATTGCCACGGGCGGTATGGCGGCTATTTATAAGGCGGTTCAGGTATCCCTGGACCGCATTGTAGCAGTCAAGATACTCCATGGACATCTTGCCCAGGACAAAAATTTCATAACGAGATTCGAGAGGGAGGCGAAAGCCGCCGCCAACCTCAAACATGAGAATATCGTGAATATCATTGATTATGGTAAGGCGGAAGAGGTCTACTTTATCGCAATGGAGTATGTGGAGGGAAAGAGTCTCAAGGAGTTGATCAGTGAAATTAAATTCATCCCCTGTGACATCGCCCTCGCGATTGCGCAGCAGATCGTGTACGGCCTCGACCATGCGCATAAAAAGGGTGTGGTCCATCGGGATATCAAGCCGGCTAACATCCTGATCGGGTATGACGGCATCGTGAAGATTGCGGATTTCGGTCTGGCACAGGCACAGGATTTGACCTCGGTGACGGTGACCGGTTCGATCGTCGGCACCCCGGCTTATATGTCTCCGGAACAAGCCGGCGGCAAAAGGGTCGACAGCCGGACAGATATTTTTTCACTGGGAGTCGTCATTTACGAGATGATCACCGGCATCAAACCGTTTTCCGGCGAAAACTACTCTTCGGTGATCCATGAAATCTTGACCGTGACCCCGCCCAGGCCGGTTGAAGCCAATCCATTGATCTCCAGAGAGATAAACGATATTATCGAGAAGATGCTCGAGAAGGATCTTGATAAGAGGTACCAGGATATCGCCAAAGTGAATGAAGATATTACTTCATATTTTAAGGCGAAGAATATCGAGATTTCCCGGAAAGAGATCGGTGGATTTATCAGTACGCCGGACGAACAATTCGCCGAGGTGGTTAAAGAGAGAAAGGCGAAACATTTTGAACGAGGACTTTACTTTCTCAGTCTCGGTGGGAACAGGATCGACGATGCGATTTCTGAATTCAGCAAGGTGCTTCATCTGGATCCGGATGATGATAAGGCGAAGAAATACCTTACTGATTTGAGGAACAAAAAAGCGAAACAGAAAGTCCTTCCGGCAAAACCCGAAGAGCCTGCCGAACCGGTCGCCAAACGAAATATACTTCCTTTTGTGGGAATCGGTCTCGGATTACTGGCTCTACTCGCCGTTATCTTCGGGATTTTCAGAAAACCGACGGCTGAGAAACCACTGCTTACAGATGCGGATACTGAAGAATTTTCTTTTGTTCAGATCACTTCAAAACCGGGTATGGCGGCTGTTTTCCTTGACGGCGAAAATACCGGCAGGTTTACGCCGACACGGCTCGGCAGCCTTGAGCCCGGAGAACACAAGATTGTTTTGAAAAAGGAGGGATTCCAGGATTTCACAGAAGGTTTTAAAGTAAAAGGTGGGGATACCATTAAGTTGAATGCCGTACTTAGTGAACTGAAAAGCGAGGTGGAATACGGTGCGATTCGGATAACCTCAAAACCATCAGATGCCTATGTCTTTCTTGATGACAAAAAGACCGGGTTCAAAACACCCTGTACCATTGAAAAAGTCGAAAAGGGGATACACCGAATCAAGGTGGTCAAAAAAGGTTACAGACCGGCGGAAGCGAGCCGCACGATCTCTCCGAAGAAGACGACGACCGTTTCATTCACCATGCAGAAGATCAAAGAGCCTGCCGCCTCAGAGCGGTTTTCATACTTGAAGATTAATGTTGATCCCTGGGCGAAGATCTATATCGACGGCAAGTATCGGGAAACCACTCCCATCGCAGAGCCGATAAAGGTCTCTTCAGGTACGCATACGATAAAACTTTCCAATCCCAATTTTCAGACTTATGAAAAAAAGATGAAATTCAAACCGGGTGAGACAAAGATACTGGATGTGAAGCTCAGGAAACTGGACGGCTATCTTAAGCTCACCGTAAAAC
>DRIG01000095.1 GCA_011052815.1 candidate division WOR-3 bacterium
AGTAAATCCGGATGGCTGAGCTGGATAGATTAGATAATCACCAGGGATTTGAACCAACTGAAATTGGGATACAATTATTGAGTCTGCCTGGGCATCGGGTGGGATGATATAGTTAAGATATACTGCCGGCAACTCAGGTGTGCCGGGCTCACCACGAAGACTGAACTTCGGTGCCTTTATTCGGTCAAAACCATTCTCTTTATAAAAAGAGAATGCTGTTGGAGAATAATCAATCGTATACCCCCCAGAGGAGAATACACGAGATACTCAATAAGATACTTATTTTACAGAGTTTCACCATTTTTTCCTCCTTACTAAGATACTCTCTTTACCAATCTTACCATTTAGTTACTGATTATAGTATAGTAAAAATCGGTAAGCTGTCAAGATATAATTGCATAACCATGGTAGACTCAGACGTCGTCCTGAGTGAAACGAAGGAATGGCAGAAGGACGAAGGGCGGAGAGCTAAGGGCATAGGGCGAAGGGAGATTCTTCGCGGAGTTTACACTGAACAGAGTGAATGTGCTCAGAATGACAGGGGGAATGGGTGAAATGAAGAGCGGGCGAGGGATGAAAAAAGTGGAGAGGAGTCAGTTAACACAGAACTTGACAAAAAACCTGATTTTGTTATCATAAATACGGAATAATATCATGGAAAAGAAACCCCTGGAGACAAAACGGCTGCTGCTCGATTACTGTCCGGCAAAGAGAATTTTTGATGACGAAAGGTTCGCCGGCAACTTCACCATGTTTCAAAAGACCGAAGAGATGAAAACTCAGGATGTCCTCATACCCGAAAAAAAAGACCTGGGTACAATAAAGGCATGTAAGTGCAGCGGCGTTCTTAAACAGGGCGTTTTTCTGAATGCCGAAAAGAGTCGCGAAATAACGCATACCCAGTATGATACTCCCTATACAAAGAGTTCCTGGGAATGCTGCTGCATTATTTCATACCAGAAGGGAATCGATATCGAAAAGATAAAAGAGATATTCCAGCCCGGTGTAAAAGCATTATACTGAAAAAACAATTCTGCTCACATCCCTCACCACCATCGCCGGATTCGGTTCGATGATGATTGCTAAGTACCGGGGATTCAGTAGTCTGGGAGCCCTGCTCGTCATCGGAGTGGCGGTCTGTTTTATAACAACCATCCTCTTTTTGCCGGCGATCATCAACATCGTTTTTAAAAACAGATAAAAGAACAGACACTTAAACATATTTAAATATATTTAAGAGTCACACACACCCCTTGCGGTTTATGCTTCTGCCGTTATAATATATAAAAGGAGGTTGTATGTTCACAAAGCCAAAAATAATCGAAGGGCCGAGCGGCACATCAAGAACACCGGCGCTGAACATCATCCCCCTCACTGCTCAACCCCTCTCTTTCAGAACCAAATCCTTCGCCTTTTACGTAAACCGGAATAATGACGGTATAACACTCTATATCAAGACGACCGATTACCATCCGGGTATTCTCGCCGTACCTCTGGAAAGACTCGAAAAATTGATTGACTACCTGAAAGAAGCTTGATTCTTTACCAGACCGGTATTTGAATAATAATGGAATCAGAATATTATCGGTTGTAACCGTAGAGTCCGAACGGCGCCCAGAAAAATGGATGTGAAAATTCCCTGCTGTGCATCAACTCCCGTTCAGCATCGGCAAGTGCCTTTCCTATATAAACATCCTTTTTTAATTTCTTATAGAACGATGCCATCAAACGGCCGGTCGATTCATCACAAACCTTCCATAAAGATGCAACAATGGTCGGAGTGCCGGCATAGATAAATCCCCTTAAAAGGCCGATAATCTCATCCCCTTTGGTAAACTTTGATAATCCCGATTCGCAGGCGCTGAGCACCACCAATCTGGTGTTTTTCAAATCAAGGCCATAGATCTCATATGCCTCAAGTCTGCCGTCGTCGATGAAATCCACCCCCTTTGCCAGAAGTAAAGCTGATGAAAGAGGATCCATCCGATTGAATTCACCGTGACAGGCGAAATGGATGATATTATAATCTCCGGCGAACATCCGACATTTTTCTTCAGTCGCCTCTTTTCCCAAAAAGAGAAGCGGTTTTTCATAATAGCCGACGATCTCCCGCACTTCCTTTTCAGCGTTGGGCAGGGCGAGTGATTGATTATTCAGGTTTGGATTGCCGAAAGCGATGATAGTGCGGGCGGGTTTATCCTTTTTCTGAAGACAGTATTTTAAAAGACCGGCGCTCGGCAGATAGGTAATGTTATATCGCTCGATCATGAATGAACCAACGGAATCAATCAAACAGGAAAACGGCAGATAGTGCAGTATTGCATGTGGTACGATAATCAAATCGTTCGTCTTCAAATCTTCTGCCATCGGCTTAATCAAAATATTAAACAGCTCTTTCGCCGGTTCGATGTAAATTTCTTCATCAAGCGACGTTATTGCACTTCTAAAACAGGCTACCAGATTCGAAAGACGATTGAAATCTATCTTTATATTTCTGACCGCCAACATATTCTTCGTTACTGCAAAACAGACAAGGCTCGTGTCGGTCACATAATACTCAAGCATCGTAATATCAGATTGAAGACCGTCTTGAACTTCAGAAATACACACCGGCCTGACGTCAACCAAACTGGCGAGCTCAGGCTTTCCCTCCCTGATTTCCGCCATCAAACTGTCATATGAAAAAAGGGCGTACCGCAGTTCCTCATTCCATTTCTTGGATTCGTCCTGACCTGCACCGTTTGAGTTCTGGAGCTTCTTCTTTAACTCTTTTATTCGATCTTCAATCTTTTTTCGTTCAAACAGAATATCCCTGTCTTCCGGTACAGGTAATTCAATCATCTTGCCTTCCAGCAGTTCCAGCAGGACCCTTGCTTTTGCCCGTTCAACACATTCAAATGCCTGCCGGTATTTCTTCTGCTTCAGCAAGAGCATTATCATCCTCTCGTAAAGTTTCATCTTGTCCTCAAGAAAATACATCCTGTTCTCTTCACTTTTGATTGTGCTGCGGAATCTTTCAAGAATCTCCAGAGAAAGTTCATAGTATTTCTGGGCTTCATCATTCTCACCCTGTGATTCAAAAATCCTTCCGCGGTTCGACATCACCCACATCGTCACGGCGGGGAAATTCACCTCTTTAAGAGCAAGTAAACCGCGTTTTTTCTGACCGAGATATTCCATACTCCTGTCAAAAAACGCCGCTGCACTATCCAGAATGCCCAGTTCAAGATAAACCTCACCTGTCAGTTCATATACCATCCCGAAGGCGGATTTATTAAAGGTATTACCGGCAGAACCGGAATATTTCGTACATTCGAGAAGATTATCTAAAGCCGACCTCCATCTTTTCCTCGCCATCTCGACAATCCCCAGGCCTGCATAGCCGAACCCCAGGACTTCGTCGCCATGCAGCGGCAGCCGACCTTCATTCTTCCAGAGACTCTCAATTGATGCCTTTGCCATACCGAAGTAGATTTCAGAAGAATCCAGCACACCCATATCAAAATAAGTCCACGCGATATTTCCTCTTAAAAAACCGCGTATCACAAGATCCCGGGGAGCCACTCTCGCAGCCAGAGCCAATCCCTGTTTCAACACGGCAATTGATCTTTCGAAATCAGTCTGGATACGGCAGGCAAGACCGAGATTATTGTAAGAGGTCGTAATATCGAGGTCTGCCTTTAACCGTCGTGAAAATTTCTGATATAACTCAAATGAAACCACTGCTAAATCAATATTCCCTTTGCCCAGGGCATTGAGCCCGGTGAAATTAAAAAGCTTCACCAGCTTCTTTATCTCTTCAAACTCCAATTCAATATGCCTTTTCTGATAATAATTACAGAAGAATCCGAACACTTTTTCCGCCTCAGCAAAATCCGTTATTTCCGAATAAGATTCCGGCATGTCATTTATTAACGTCTTTATAGACCAATTGACTTCTTCCAAAAATCCGCTCTTCTCAAACGACGAAACAGCACGAATCAGCATCTCTGGTTTATTCTTGAGATTATAAATTCCCAGATAAAAAAGGCCCCGTTTATACCACTCTCTATTGATTCTGTACAGAGAATCTACCTGACCTGCATAATACGCAGCTGAATCATCGCAAGCCGACTTTAAAAAAGCGAATACCAGATTACTGAATTTGCTCAAAGAATTCGGCTCATCTCGAAGACTGTCGATAAAAAGAGAAATCCTGTCATCCGGGATATTGAAGAAAGTAAATGCGGAACTGCCGGTTTTAAACAACTCCAATGTATCCTGGTATACATAGTTCAGGGAGGAATCATGATATATAAAAAAAGATTTCTCAAGTCCTTCTGCTTCAGGTATAGCCAATCGTTCGACATCAAGCAACTCTCCGACATCCACTGATTCTCCGCTCAATACATCATATCCCCGCACAATTCCAATTGCGTATGTGAGCAGCTTGATTCTGTCGGTGTCATCCGGCGCCGCAGAACAAAATCGCCTCACCTCATAATTCAAAAGAGGATCATGGGGAGCCAGTTCAAACGCTGAAGTTAAAAACTTCGGCTCACGGGTGACTTTATAAAGCGCAAACAACTGGAACGGTGTATATGGATATATCGTCCTGAGCCTGGAGAGAAGACGAGGAATCATCTCACGATACCCTTCACCAGCCGTATGCGCCAGTGCGAGAACCAACCCTGCATGGATATCGGCATTCAAGGAATCAAATTCTACAGCCCGGAAATATTCCTGAATAGCTGAAGCGGTCTTCCCCTGATATTCATAGACCAGCGCTCTACCGTAGTGCAACGGTGCGGTATCAGATCCCTTACATAATAGCTTTCTGAAGAATTCTTCCGCTCGTTTCAAATTATGTGCAAGACAGCAGGCGGCGACATAATATCTTATCTGCTCAAGATTATCAGAATCATAACAAAGTTCATCTTCAAACTCGGTCAGTGCTTCTTTATAACACCCTGAAAAAAGATGACGATAAGAAGGCGGTAGATAAAAAAACGACAGCCCGTATTCTGCAAGAGCTTCTTTATTGCTGTCGATCATTTTAAAAAGAATACGCGCCTTATTGTAAAACTCTTCCGCTGATCCGTAATTTTGTTTGAGTAGATATTCTTTGCCGAGCCGTAAAAACAGCTCTCCCAACTCTTCACGCTCTATGATATCCAGGTCGTCAAACTTATCTCTGAATTCATAATCATTCTGGTATCTCTTCAAAAATATCTCTGCTGAATCAATCAGTTGGGCATCGTCTTTTATTTCCTGCTGAGAAGGAACTTGAGTCACCGGCTTTAAATCTGCGGACTGAAGCAATAAAAATATGATACACACCAGCATCTTTTAATAGCTCTCAATCGGCAGGGACTCAGGACCCCAGTAGGCGTCCGCATTATTGGCCAGACCCGCCAGATATTTTATATTGTACCAGCCCCGTACATCATTCGTCTTGACAGTGATGAAAACAGAGAACTCAGCACCCGGATAATAAGGAAATTCAGTAATTGTGGTGCACATCCAGGTGCAGTAACCTGACCGGTCATTGAAATCCGTTTTTTGAACGAGCATATTTCCGGAGTATGAACCGGTAAGATGGATATCTTTAATCTCCCAGTCTACGGGGAGAGTCAAATAGAAATATGCCTTATCACTCCCGGAATCTCTCGACTCCCCGACTGTATGGCCGTCGATTCTTATCCTGAATATTCCACCGGCTTTAACTCTGGAAGGCTGCCTGATTCTGTCGATAAAGAGCGTACAGTCCAGGATCAGAATAAGAATGAATAATAAAAACGACAATCGTTTAAGTCGCAACCGTTCTCCTTTTGATATTGAAAAATTATAATCTATCAGCCGGCAGGATCCAAAAAAGGAAAAATTATTCCGTTAAAATCGTGCACCGAATTGAATGAACGGTGAAATTTTCTCCTGGACCTCGTAAGCATCATCTTCCCCCCAGAGATAGGTCCGTTCATAAAGCAGGTTCAATGAAATCAAACCGTTGAGTACCTTCAATCCGGCGATTCCCGCGATATAGGTATTTTCATCCATCGTGGTTAGGGTATTAAAATCGTCGAAATTGGACTTATAGAAAACACCCTGTAATATTACAGGAATATTTTCATCGTCAGCCACAGAAATGCGCGCCGTGAAAAGACCACTGCTGTCGACCCCGCTCACGCTCTGGTAATCAGCTGAGAATTTCATAATCGATCCCAAATTAAATCCGCTTGTCGCATAGAAGCCGTTCGTCTTTTCTTGATATCTGGCGAGCACCGTGTTGACGACGTCGGATCCGTACTGACGTCGCTCTTTTTCATAGAAGGCATCGAATGGAGCCGGCTCAAAATCCTCTGACAGGAATAAACCCGCTCCATACAGTGAAAATGAAATATCCTTTTTACCCATACCTCCGAACCGGATTAATAAACCGGTCACATTACCCATACCGTGCTGAAGGGTCTTTGCGACTTCGCTCGCCACAAGAAAATGAAATGCGCCGTGTGAAGCGAGGTAAACAAGTAAATCACCGCCCAATACTTTATAATCATACTCATTATCCTGGGCATAGGTGAAACCCAGCTCTGCCCGCTGCAACAGATCATCCGGATATTGCGCCCACTTACCGAGATAGGCGTGTCCCACAGTCACTTCCATCGGTGAAAAACTATTCACCATGCCGCAGACACCAATCGTGTTATCTTTTGTTTGAAGTGCAAACATACTTCCCAGTTTCCGATTGTTTTCATCCGCCTGATTAAAATAGTCCCTTATGATAAGACCCAACCCCAGGGTATAATTGTTGACTGAACCGACGCCGAAGTAAAAAGGCAGATTCGGATGGCCTAAGCGCACCGTCTGAAAAATTTTCTTATAGTTCCATTCTTTTGTTCTGATACTGTCTTTATTCACCAGTAGTTCCAGAGAAAGTTTGAATCCCACCCATTTCGTCTCCATTGCCGGATTGGATTTGATTGAAAACCACTTTTCCTTATTAATTGTTGTAATGCCTGTACCGAGATTCAAATCAAAAGGCTTGCGTATCAATTCGGCAAGCCGCTCCTCTGGCCGGATCAACCTTGCGATGATAATGTCGAGTGTGGATACAATAAAGGGAATGTCCGCCTTCTCGCCCCGCAAAGGCAAGACACCGCTTAAATCGACATCCTTGAGCTCTGGTTTCAATTGATAGGCGAGCCTTCTTTCGGAATCGGCTTCTTTCCGCAATCCCTTTCTCTCCAGCACAAGGCTGTAGTATAAATGGGCTTCAGGATATAAAGAGTCGAGCTTTATCGCCTCTTTGAAAAATATCGCCGCGGTATCATCCTTTCCCTCAGCGAGAAGAACAACTCCCATGCCGCAATAAGAGATCGGATTGCCCGGGGCAAGAATCTGTGCCTGACTGAATTCCTCTATTGCTTTATCAAAATCTTTCTTTCGATAATAGAGATGTCCGAGATTGATGTATAACTCCGCACGACCAGGATGCAATGATTTCTCCTGCCGGAAATAGTTTATTGCAGAATCTTCCATAGCAAGTTCGGCATAGAACTGTTCAATCAAATAATAAGCATCGATCAAAGTCGTATCGAGCTTCACCGCTTTCTTTAAATGCGGAATCGCCTTTTCATATTGACCGTGCTTACCATAAGCCCCTGCCAGCGCCAGCCGGTAGAGTCCATTCATCGGTTCAATCTTCACCGCCGCATAATATCTTTCTATCGCCGTTTTGTACTCTTTGTTATTATAGAACTCAAGGCCTTCCAGAAAATATTCTTCGGCAATATCAATCTCTGTCGCCGACAGGATGGATAAGAAAAAAAAGGATAAAAATATCAACCGCATCTTTATTCACCTACCTTTACAATCTGCAGTGAATTCACTTTCTTCCCACAAAGATTGGCTAAAAACCCTAACTTCTTGTAAATCCACTGCTCCTGATCTTTTTGTTGCACAATATCGTCAGGCAGACCATATGCCGCCCGTACTTCACTGGCTGGAGAGCCGATCCCGATACCTTTTGAGGTCTTACCGCTGAATCCGTTCTGGGCGAGAACACCGCTTACTTCTTTCTCTCTCAAAAATACGACGATATTATGGTTATAATAAGATAGTGCGAATAGTTTTTCAAGAGCGACCTGCTCGTCAGGTTCTCCCAGGATCGAACGTACACTGTCTTCCGGCATACCGATATAGATCCCGCCGAGGGAACATTCAGGCCCCACCTCAGAGAGATCATATTTAAATGTTTTATCTAGAGAAACAAGGTGTTCAACGGCTTCTTTACTGAATCCGGAGACATCAAGCAGTTTTTTCCAGGTATCGATCGCCAACTTCTTCTGTCCTGCCTTTTCATATAAAAGCGCCGTATTATAAACAGGAAGAGCCCAATCTTCAGCAAGTTCCACGGCTTTTTTATAAGCTGCCTCGGCATCTTTATATTCTCCTTTTAAATAGAATATATTACCCAGATTATTATAAAAGAAATGCTCTGCTTCTTCCCCTTCCAGCGCTTTCCGGGTGAACTCTTCCGCCCTGTCGTAATCACCGCTTAAAGCGAATATTATCCCTTGATTACCGTAATAAACAGCATTGTATGAACTGTCAACCTCAGCCGCCTTTTTGTACGCCTCTTCGGCATAAAGTAATTCATCGGGAATTCCCCTTAATTTTATATTCGGTTTCTCATGATAGGTCACGACAAAAATAACCGGCGGCCCGTCGAGTTTGCTCACCGCTTCAAAAAGATATGCAGCGCCGAGATTCATCCAGCCCGCCGCACTATTGGAAAATGTCGCGGTAAAAAGCTTAAAGTACGTCACCGCCTCACTGTATCTCCCTTCATTCAACGCCTCGACACCGAAATTAAATTGATCGAAGTTGCGCTCCAGCTGCGCCCGCATTTCATAGAGATGCGCAATTCTCTCTGTTAAACGAGGATGGTCGTCATATATCTCATCACCGGGAGGTGTCTCACCATAATTTTCCCTGATTGCTTTATAAAATTTGATTATCGATTCAAAATCATACCCGGCGCGCATCGCATATAAAATTCCATATTCATCGGCTTCGAACTCCTGCTGTCTCGAATACCCTTTTTCTAAAATCTGAACGATCTCCGAAGGTATCGCCGCTCTTTCCTCATCCATAAAATTTTTCAATCTCTGCCAGGCGACCGAATGTCTGAGAAAGACATGTGCGATTTCATGACCGAGAATACCGGCAAGCATGGACTGACTCTCTTCTGTTTTCAAAGAATCCAGAAAATTGAGCATCCCGAGTGTTACATAAATAGGTCCGGCGGGAAGTGCAAAGGCGTTTACAACATCGGTATTCAGAATACGGCAGTCGAAGATCGTACGCAGGTCTGACGCCCTCATTATTTTTCGGGCGATGGGCACAACACGGTTCACCAGGACAGTATCCGTTATTATCTCATTCTGACTTTCTATCAGCTTCACCGCCTCTTCACTGATTTTTACGGCAAACGCCGGTCCGGGTTCGACCTTCTGGCCGAAGACCGGTATAAAAAAACCGACAAAACATATTAAGCACATCTTAAATATCTTCATATCGTTTTACCTTTGTCTATAACTGTTTTCAGGGGGCACTGCATAAAAAACCAGTGCCCCCCATATGTAAAATTAATCCCAGAGATTCCAGGTGAACGTCTCGTCTTCACCGATATCCCGGTATATCGGACCCCAGAAATAATCGGTATAAGTACCTTCTCCATATAGTTTGGTATAACCTTCCCAGATTTTATAATATGAATAATAACCCGGAGAAAGGGTTCCCTTGTACCAACCGTCGATATAGATATCTATGGTCCAGGAAGAATAATTGTTAACCCTGACCCAGCAATATCCTCTGGTCTGGGAAGCGACGAGTTCATATTCTTTGGCGAGCTTCATAAATTCATCGGCCTTCGCATTGTCTCCCAAACCGAAGATTGCATCCTTATAAAAATCAGCAACCGCCCGGGCGAGCTTTGCGTTCTTCTGTTCTTTTGCCAATTCACCTACCTCTTCGAGCAATGCGGCGGCGGTGATTATGCTGCTTTTTTTACCGGACATCTTCTCTGCGCAGAAAAGAAGTGAAACCGCTGCGAGTAAATCATTACCGTCTTTCTGATGACGGGCGTTATCAATCATTTCACCGATGTCACCCAGAAAATCATAAGTAGGATCGATCTCATCCTGAATATTTTTATACTTCAATTTCTCCACCGTCAGTTTTTCTGAACCGGTCTTCAGTTCCTCTCCCTTTCCCTTTTGGGCAAACGTTAATCCGGGGATAACCAGTGCGGCAACCAGTAAGATTGCCAGTATTTTTGTTGCGACTTTCATTTTACCTCCTTTCTTGATTGATCTGTTTTTATATCCCGGTAATCAAAGGTTGGATTGATGCTTATATATATAAAACAACCGTTCTTATTTGATATCATCGCCAATCCCCGATTACCACAAACGGTGCCCAGAAAAACGGGCGATCGAGAAACTCCTGTTTCTTCAACCACCGCTGGGCATTGCACAAAGCATTCGTCTTATCTGTATCTTTCAGATTTTGATAAAATCTCATCATCAGAAGGACAGTGGAAAGATCACTGACCTTCCAGAGCGAAGCGACCACGGATGAAGAGCCGGCATATATAAAGGCGCGGCTTAAACCGGTGAGTTCATCGCCCATCAAGCCGACTTCGGAAAAACCCCGTAATTGACCTGTTTCACATGCCGACAATGTAACAAGGTATGCATCGATTTCCAGATTGAAGATTTCCCGTACCTTCAGATAACCGTCGTTCTTTTCATCTTTGGAGAGGATAATACGCGATTCAAGAGCGGAATCACCCGGTGCAAGTTTTCCATGGGTCGCGAAATGGATGATGTCAAAATCCTTGAGAAATCGCTTTGCATTGGTTTCTGATGGTTGTGGTAATGAACTGTCGGCGTCGGAAAAGATTCTTAAATCAGGCAGCGCCTTCGTGGCGAGAATGGAATCCGTCTCCTCTTTTGTCCCCGGCAGAGAGAGATCAAACCACTCCGGGTGTTCGGAAAAATCCGCCTTGGCGAAAATAACCGCTTTCGCTTTCCGGCTTTTGTTCTTTCTCCGGGCGATTTCATATACAGAAGCCGACGGAGCGTAGAATATGTCGTATCTGTCAATCAAGAGCGACAAAGGGTCTTTTCCAATGACGATTGCGGCGAACGGAAGATGATGCAAAACACCGTAGGGGATAATGCATAACCTCTCTTTATTCTGGATTTCCGTCATCAACGGATTCAAGAGAAATGTATAGAACCATTCTGATAAAACCAGGAGTTCGTCATCAGTATAATTAACCCTGCGTTTGATTATCTTACGGTACTTATCAACCTTCTCGTAGATCCGTACCGCCGGAACGTCAATCTTTTTGACACTCAGGCTCGTACTCGTAACGACAAAAACATAAGCGTTCTTCACACCGATGAAGTACTCAACAATCGCGGTGGCGTCATCCAGTATTGACTGAAGTCGTTTTATTTCAATCGGTTTTACTGATTTCAGAGTAGTGTACTCCGGATACACCCGCTCCAGCTCATCTAAGACATTATTGTGTTCCATTATCACATCACGCTGTTCAAGGGTTCCCGCTAAAAATTCAATCTTTTTTTCGAGCATCTGTTCTTTCTTTATCAACGAAACAACCTCGGAATCCAGGCCTTCTTTACCGGTAAGTTCTGCACCGGCAAGCAGATCAAGAAAAGCCCGCGCCTTTGCCCGTTCTGCATAGTTGAAAGCCTCCTCTGCTTTTCCTTGCTGATAGTAGATGTTGATAAGCTCTTCGTAGACCCTTATCTTGTTATCAAGATATGCCGAGCGGAAATCCTGACCCGTGATCTTACCCCGTAAATCTTCAATGATCGCAACCGCGTCGGTCAAAGATTCTATCGCTTCATCAGGTACGCCGCTGCGGTGCTGGGCAAAACCAAGATTGGCAAGAAGAGACGCCTTCCAGTCTTCCCGTTTAATATTTTCGATCACCCTGTATGCTCTCTTGTAATCAGCCACGGCTTTTTTATAATCACCCTGGAGCACAAAGAGATTACCCAGATTGCTTAATACCTTGGCTGCACCCAGCCTGTCGTCAATATCTTGATAGAGTTTCAATGCCTTTTTATAATTCCCCTCTGCGGTTTTATATTCGCCTTTCTTCTCATATAAGACTCCAAGATTATTATAATAATGGGCTTCGCCCTGTTTATCCTTTATTAAATCATTTGCCAGATCATAATAGTATAAAGAAGAATCATAGTACGACTCATCTTCTGTCGCCAGCAGGGTATAAACAAAACCGATATTCTGGAAGGTCTCTCTCTTCCATGTGATATTCTTCATCTTTTCGAAGATATCACGGGCACGAAACAGAAATGTCAGGGCACTGTGATACTTTCCCATAGCAATGTAGAGTAAGGCGATATTATGGAGAAGCTCTCCTTCACCGAGGAGGAATTCTTTCCCGGCTTTAATGCTGTCGGCAAGATTCAACGCACACAGAAAATTTCTGTATGCCGCATCGTATTCACCCATCCTCCGCTGAACATTTCCGATCTCACGATATGCCTCATAAGCGCTTTTGTAATAACGGTGTTTTAAAGAGAGTGAACAGGAAGCGGAAAAATACTCCAGGGCGCTGTCACTGACCGCCTGCTGGACGAAAAGAGAACCGAGGAAATAACATCCGTCGATAATGCCTTTTTTATAATCAATGGATTTTGATCTCTCGACAGCCCGAAGCAGATAATCGCTTGCATCTTTGTATCGTCGCTTTGCCAAAAACAACCTTCCGAGCATCATCAGAACATTGCTCTCGTCTATCCGGTCTGAAATCGTCTTTTCCTTCACCCTGCCGATGGTCTTCAATGCATCATTAAAATACTTCTGCGCCCGGGATAACTCGCCCTGGTAAAAAGCGAGTGAGCCAAAATTCAAATAAATTTTTGCTTCACCGCTTAAGTATTTTTCTTTCTTAAAGATCTTCAGGGCTTCGGTATAATAATCGTCTGCAGCAGCCGGGTCACCGAAGCATAGCGCGATATTCCCGAGTCCTTTCAAACAAAGACCTCTGTCAATACCCTGGACAGTCTTCAACAGTTCAATATAGATGGTCTCAGCCTGAGCAAAATTTTCATTATAGAACAGGGAATCAGCAATGTCCAGCAATGAACCAACAGGTTCTTCTTTGGTAATCAGAAAGAATAACAAGAAGATCATTTTCCCCCGTTGAGCAAGGCTTCGTACTGCTCAAGATATCTGTTTCCAAGCCCGGTAAGTCCGTATCTGTTATAGAGAATTGAAAGTGAACGATAAAGAGTCGGATTATCAGGGTCCATCTCCAGAAGGGTTCTATACTCATTTATCGCATCACCTATCAATCCTTTTTCTTCATATATTTTGGCACTTAAAAAGTGGACGGTAAAAGGATCAGGACTTTGAGATTTGATATTGTTCAAAATATCATGAAGCTCGTTGATGACATCAGAAGATAAAACCTTGATGTGCCGTTCAGCCGTGCTGACTGTGTCATTATCCTTTATTGCCGCAATCTTCAAGAAATAAAATCCCGGTTTAAGTTCGGCTTCATCCTCAGGATAGGTCAGAATCGTATCAATAGTCGTTCTGCACCAGACAACATCACCCATCTTCATAAGTTGAACAATGTATGATTGAACATCTGGAAATTCCGACCAGACAATATCCGGTCTTCCCGTAAGTAATGTACTGTTCCCTGGTTTATAAACGACGATATTCAAAGTATCTTCTTCTCCCCTTACCAGAACCTTTAAACCGCTCTTTTCACCCTCGGCGTTGAATACAAATAAAGGCGATAATATCGATTTCGTCTCCTGGCCCAAGCCGGTTTCATCGGGAGCGCCCCGAACAACTGTATCTGCAGGTGAAACCTCAATTTTTATACTCTCCCCTTTGGTGAGGGAAAGAAGTTTACCGCTGTTGCAGTAAAGAATCGTGACCTGACCGTCGGTATCTGTTCTCAAACTGTCACCGGCGAAAAGCCCGTCTTCCAGGTGGGCGGGAATAAACTCTTTTTCACCGGCACGGTGAATCTTGACATCCCCTTTGACTGCCGTTATTACAGCAACCGCTTTAATCCCTTCCTCAACCTCATTCTGCAGGTATAATATCAAGCAGAACCAGAAAACCAGCATTCATCTCCTTTCAATAAATTATATGCACAGGAAGTACTATGTAAGTATAACTAATTTTAAATAATTGTCAATGATACCCTCATTTTTTTCCTCTAAAAAAGAAATTTTTGTGAAAATCGATGATTTAACTCCATTTGTTGTTGTTGACAATTATGAAAATTCTAATATAATAAATTAAAAATTAAATGGTATGAGGCCTCCACGAATGTTTTTGTCGCCGTTTACAAAAACTGAGTGGAGAATAGGGGGGAGAATCCCCCATCATTAAGGGGGGTTCAAAGGCTTCCGAAAGGAATTTTTCGGTGTTTAAAAATTCCGTCAGGGAAAAAGGGGGTGCTCCCCCTTTGCGCCTGTAGCTCAGTTGGATAGAGCAACGGATTTCTAATCCGTAGGTCGTGGGTTCGAATCCCTCCAGGCGTGTATCTGCCCCGCTAGCTCAATCTGGCAGAGCAACGGATTCTTAATCCGTGGGTTGCAGGTTCAAGTCCTGCGCGGGGTATATAGAATGTGGTGAGTGTAGCTCAACTGGCAGAGCATTGGACTGTGGTTCCAATGGTTGGGGGTTCAAGTCCCCTCACTCACCCTTTTTTTTCAATCGGGGGAAATGGTAAGCGGAGAAATCATCTGTTTTTCCGCCAGTATCTTCTTTCCAGTCGTTTCACCATCTCTTCACGTTTTGCGTAAAGACGGCGCAGAGGGCGCCTTTTGTGTTTTGCCAGCGCATAATGTACAAGCAACGGTAGAGCGACTGTCGCATCCAGATAACAGACTACGGCATCAGGCAGACGATTGGGATCGACCTTTCCCCAGGACACGGCTTCATGAGGAGTCGCGCCCGAAAGACCACCGGTGTCAGGACGGGCGTCTGTGATCTGGAGAAAATAATCATGCCCCACATCCGGAATATGAAGGATCTCCTGAATATGGGGTTCGGTCTGAAGCATAAAATTTTTGGGACTGCCGCCGCCGATGATCACCACTGCCGATTTGTTTTTAGAACTCTTCGCCGCATAAACAATTGCTGCGGTTTCATTGACATCAAGTGACGGAAGTATGCGTGTACTGAAATTACGAAGTCTGTTCTCTGCAAGGTGCATCCCCAGTGCGGAATCTCCGGGTGCGCTTGTATATACGGGGACCTTTGCCCGATATGCCGCTGCCAGGATTGATGAACCTTTGATATGATTCTTCTCTTCTTCACGCGCCGCATACTTCCCGAGCAGATAATGAAACTCGGCGCTGCCCATCTCTTTTTGGAACTCATCTTGACTCAATATCTCACGTAACCGCCTGTCTGTCTCAACCAGACAATCAGGATAACTGAGCAGAATATCATAAATTCTCACCACATTGTTTTTCTTCAAGTCTGTATCATCAATATGATGAGTCCCCCTGTGCAGTTTAAGATTGAATGCGAAGTGAAGATCATGAAACAGATTCGCTCCTGTCGACACAATCCAGTCGACGAATCCGGCATTGATCAAAGGAACAACAGCGGACTTCCCGAGGCCGGCGGGTGTAAGAGCACCGGACAAACTTAATCCAACATAAACTTTCGGCTC
This sequence comes from candidate division WOR-3 bacterium, assembly GCA_011052815.1. Classification (NCBI taxonomy): domain Bacteria; kingdom Pseudomonadati; phylum Caldifarciminota; species Caldifarciminota bacterium. The sequence goes on from DRIG01000095.1 coordinate 15,755, forward strand.
AAGCATCTTTTCCACATAAAGACGACAAGCCTCCTGAATCCGTGCTGCATTATACGCAAGGAACGTCTTATTGATAAGTTCAACAGCCCTTTCTTTACCGGTTATCGATTTCGGGAAGATTCTGGGACCTTTTAAATATCTATCTTTCAAACGCCTTTTTTTCTTAAGCCATTCAGGGCTGTAGTCATACCCTTTTTTATAAGGTATTCGTTTCTTCCTCATATCTCTTCAGTAAAAAAACCGCACAATACGAAGTTCTCCTTAATAAGCAATGAGGTCTTCATCAAAGGAGCTCAAAGACCCCTCCACCTGCCAGATCCGTAATTTCATTTCTTTTAATCTTCCCAGAAGGTTATACATATCTTCATTCAGTTCCTTCAACTCGATGTTTGATATGGTTATCGGATCATGTTTTAAATGAACCCGGTGGATCGGCAAATCGGGAAAATTTCTTAAAAGACGGGGAGTCAAAATCAAGAGATCAATTAAGGTATACCCCTCTCCTGTCTTTGTGATCTTCAGAGGGTAAAACAACGACTCACTTTTGAATTGATATTGGATCGGTTCATTTGTTACGAACTCTTCAGTAAGTGAAACAAGATCAAAGACGAACCAGATAAAGCCGTCGGCGATATATTCCTCAATCAACTCTTGCATCTCAGCGGAAATTATATTTTTTTCGACACCAAGTGACTTAAGATACTTCGCAACCCAATCAACGAACTTCGCACCGTTGATAAGACGGGTTACGGAAATGTCATGGGCTCCGATTTTTTTGTGGAATGTCACCTCACCGCCGGGAACGGCTTCCTTCGCACCTTCACCATTCCTCTTGCTCAAACCTGCTGATGAGGCGAGTTTACTGTTGATCAATGCAGTCGCCTTCTGGAATGTTTTGATATCTCCTTTCTTGACTGCAGGTTCAGCAGGTAAAGGAAGCACTTCCAGAAGGATGGTTGAATCGGATGCGTGAAGATCAGTGCTGAGCAGAAGAATTTCTTCTTCACCATTCCAGGCGATCATGGCTCTTTGATTCGGTTCGAAAATTTGAACATTGGGGTTAAGTGGAAGCAAACCACGGTCACTGTACCCGGGTGAGAGAAAACCAAGCGTGTAGACTGACGTCACGACAAGGATTATTTTTCTCATATCCCATTATATAGAGATAAAAATAAAAGTCAATCACTGAATTCCCGAATTTTTCAAGAAACAAAAAGCGGGATTGAACCGGACGACCGGTTCAATCCCGCTTCTCTTTTTCAGGTTTACGGGAGAAAGAATTTATTTACTTTACTTCAACTTCTATCTGCTTCGGTTTCGCCGACTCCGGCTTCGGTAGTGTGATGTTCAACACCCCGTCTTTATAAGTCGCTTTCACTTTATCTGGATCGACCTCAGAAGGTAACTCGATGCTTCGACAGAACTTACCGTAGTACCGTTCGATCCTGTGGAATGTTTTGTCCTTGGTCTCTTTTTCCTGTTTCCGCTCACCGGATACCGAAAGAATATTGTCCTTCACCGTCACCTTTATATCCTCTTTCTTCATACCGGGAAGTTCAGCCTTGACCTCGATATTTCCATTACTCTCTACGACATCCATCACAGGTGCCCAGAATTCTTCTTTTTCAATCGGCCCTCTACCGAAGAAATTTTCCAGAAGACGATCAAAGTCGTCTCTTAAACTCACTAAATCTCTGAACGGCTCCCATCTTATTAAATTTCTCTCTTTCATAGATACCACCTCCTTTTTGGTCTCTCTACCCTTTAGACACCCCGGCAGCGGAAAAGTTTAGTTCAACAATACTGACTTTTGCTGAAAAAAATAAAGATAGCAATAATCTGCTCTGGTGTGCCGAAGATGCTGATGCGTCGAACTTCCTTGCGATGGGTTATTGGTTCGGATTTAAATTATGATTGGAGAATAAAATAAAAAACAAAAGGGGGAGTTTACTCCCCCTTTTATTTTTTATAATACATTCTATCTCTTCTTTTTCTTGGTCTTTTTCTTGGTCTTTTTCTTGGTTTTCTTCTTAGTCGTCTTCTTCTTAGTCTTCTTCTTTGTTACTTTCTTCTTTGTTTTCTTTTTTGTTTTTTTCTTTGTTTTTCTTTTTGCAGGCATTCTAACCTCCATTTGTAAATGATTATAACCATAATTTTAATTTTGTCAAGACTTTTTTGCGGTGTAGTAATTGAATGCTACTGTTTTATTTGTATCATTCCGACGGTAAATCTCCTGTTCTTTACCAACATTCATTAATATATCTTTATTTTAAAATAAACCTTTACTTCTCTTCTTCTGTCTAAATAAAAAATAACCTTGCAATTTTCCGAATTTTATATTAAATTAACTGATCTGAAGGTTCTGTCCATAACAGGAGGTAATCATGGAAGGGATGAAGGACGAGATTAAAAAAATCCACGAGGAGATCGAAAAAGAAAGTATTATTGTGCAGACGATAACGAATGAAATCGGCAAGGCGATAGTCGGGCAGAAATATCTTATAAACAGGCTTCTGGTCGGTCTGCTTGCGGACGGGCATATTCTGATAGAAGGTGTACCAGGACTCGCAAAGACCTATGCCGTACGGACCCTGGCCAATGTAATAAAAACCGAATTCCATCGTATCCAGTTCACCCCTGACCTTCTTCCCGCCGATATCATCGGTACAATGGTATATAATCAAAGAACCAATGAATTCACGGTAAGTAAAGGCCCCATCTTTGCCAATCTAATACTCGCCGATGAAATAAACCGGACACCACCCAAGGTCCAGAGTGCGCTCCTCGAAGCAATGCAGGAACGGCAGGTCACGATCGGCGACAAAACCTTTAAACTGGATGATCCTTTTATGGTGTTTGCAACACAAAATCCTATAGAGCAGGAAGGAACATATCCACTCCCGGAAGCCCAGATAGATCGTTTTCTCTTGAAGATAAAAATTACATATCCCGATAAAAAAGAAGAGAAAGAAATAGTTGAACGGATAGCGGTCGCCGGAGAACCGAAAATCAAACCGGTCGTGGATCCAAAGACGATAATCAAAGCCCGGGAGTTGTGCAAAAAAATATATATCGACGATAAAATCAAGGACTATATCATCGACCTCGTATTCGCCACCCGAGAACCGAAATCTTTCGGCCTGGAGGAACTCTCCGGTTTAATACGCTACGGCGCATCACCACGCGCTTCAATCTATCTGACCAGTACGGCACGTGCCCTTGCGTTTCTGAAACGCCGTGGTTTTGTAATTCCCGAAGATATAAAAGAACTGGCACCGGATGTCCTGCGCCATCGAATCATTCTCACTTATGAAGCCGAAGCCGAAGAAGTCACGACCGATGACGTGATCCAGAAAATATTAAGCGGTGTTGAAGTGCCATAACTGCTACTTACTGAACGGAGACGCTGATGGCTTTACTGTCAGCTGAATTTCTGAAGAAGATAAGACGCATCGAGATCCGCACGAAGAAACTGGTCAACACGATGTTCGCCGGCGAGTATAAATCAACTTTTAAAGGAACCGGTATTGAGTTTCTTGATGTAAGGGAATATCTACCCGGCGACGATGTCAGAACCATCGACTGGAAAGTAACGGCGCGCATGGGAAAACCTTATGTAAAAAAATTCGCCGAGGATCGGGAATTGACGGTGATCCTCTGTGTCGATGCATCCGGGTCAGGCCGCTTCAGCACGCGCAATCAATTCAAGCTCGAACAAGCCGCGGAGATAGCCGCAACCCTCGCCTTCTCCGCTGTCAGGAATAATGATAAAGTCGGGCTTCTCTTTTTCACTGAACAACCGGAAAAATACATCCCGCCGCGTAAAGGAAGATTCCATGTCCTGCGTCTTATTCGGGATATCTTATATTTTACTCCCCGGCACAAAGGAACGAATCCGATACTCGCCCTTGAATTTCTCATGCACATCCTCAAACACCGCGCGATCATCTTTTTTATAAGTGATTTCATCGGTGATGCCTTCTCGGTCGATGACCTGCGTATCCCCCTTGGAGTCGTGGCGAGACGCCATGATTTTGTGGTGATAACGATAAATGATCCGATGGAACATCTCCTTCCGAAAATGGGAATCGTTGATTTGGAAGATACTGAAACCGGTGAAATAATGACAATCAATACTTCCTCGACGTCACTGCGCAATGACTACCGGGCGCATCGTATGATGGAACAGGAAAAAAGACAACGGCTTCTGAAATCACTCGGCATCGATTCGATCGAGCTTCTCACATCCGAAGACTTCACTCCGAAACTCCATAAATTCTTTCAGGAACGCGCCAGGAGATACAGATAACCATGCTGTTGCTTATTGTGTTGTTGTCACAGATCGAGATTCACGCCAAGCTCGATAAACACTTCATCAATAAAAAGCTTACGGTCGGAGAGCCGTTCCAGATAATTCTGACATTAAAATATCCTCACGACCTGGACGTCTCGACTTTCTTCGTGGATTCACTTGAGCCCTTTGTGATTATCGATCAAAAGAATAAGATGGTGCGGGAAAAAGGTTATGTCTCAAATGTATATACAATCAAAGCAGCCGCTTTTAAGACCGGTGAGCTGGAAATTCCACCATTCAAATTTCTATACCGCCATCATGACGGTATAGATACTTTAAAGAGCAACACCATTCCCATAAGAATTGAAAGTGTCATGCCCGCGGACATGAAAGATATAAACGATATCAAAAAAGCAATAGAATTCCCCAACTATCTACCATTGATAATCGCTGCGGTAGTCATCATCGGTGCTCTCCTTGCGTATTTTGCTTATAAATTTTTAAAGAGGTTGAAAAAAGAACGCATAATGAGTCGGCCCTTACCCCCTCCCTGGGTGGAGGCGCTTGCCGCGATTGAAAACATTCCTGTCGTGGAGTGGCTGGAAAAAGGTTTGATCAAAAAATATTATTATACACTTTCCGAAATTTTAAAACGCTATCTTGAACGCCGTTTTGAATTCAACGCCGCCGAGCAGACGACCACCGAAATAATAAATAATTTGAAGCTCCAGAAAGTTCCATCTTATGACGGTTTTAGGAATTTCTTCACCCAGGCCGATCTGGTGAAGTACGCAAAATTCACGCCCTCATCGGATGAGATGGAAAAAGCCGTTGATGTCGCAAAAGAACTTATTGATAAAACAAAACCTCAGACAGAAGAAAGGGAGACGAACAAATGAGATTTGCAGAACCGTGGTATCTTCTTCTTTTGCTATTGATTATTCCATTAATCTATCTCGAAACAAAGAAGAAAAGAGCCGCCGTCAGATTCTCGGACATATCCTTTTTCAAAAACACTGCAAAATACAACCGGATTCTCCATTATCTTCCCATCAGCCTTAATATAGTTGTATTGGTTCTCATAACAATCGGACTTGCACGTCCCCAGAAAGGCAGGGTATTTGAAGAGATTGAAACAAAAGGAGTTGATATTATACTCTGTCTGGATATCTCCACGTCAATGAAGGCGGAAGATTTCAAACCGAAGAACCGCCTCTTCGTGGCGAAAGAAAAGGCGAAAGAGTTTATCAATAAACGACGGGGCGATCGAATAGGGCTCGTCGTATTCGCCGCCGACGCACTCACTCAATGTCCATTAACCTTTGACCATAAGATTCTGAACGAACTCATTGACTATGTCGATTTCGGAATTCTTGAAGACGGCACGGCAATCGGAATGGGTTTGGCGACCGCTGTAGCACGCCTGAAAGATTCCCGGGCAAAAGAGAAAATGATTATACTCCTTACTGATGGAGTAAACAACACGGGCGAGGTTGATCCGACGAGTGCCGCGAAGATAGCTCAGGCGTATAATATCAAAGTATACTGCATCGGTGTCGGTACCAAAGGAAAAGTTCCGTATCCGGTTGACCATCCGATATTCGGACGTCAGTACGCACAGGTGGAGATTGATTTCAATATGGAAACATTAAATGAAATCGCAGCCGCCACCGGAGGACGGGCGTTTCTCGCTTCGGACGCCGAAGCGCTGGGGGTAATCTATGACGAAATTGATAAGATGGAGCCGACCACGTTCAAAACAACAAAACACACGGTCTATTCGGAAAAAGCCGGTTGTTTCCTCCTTCCGTCTGTGATAATTTTGATTGTGAATTTTCTCCTCAACATCACAATCTTCAGGAGGTTACCGTGATAAAATGGGCTGAGCCTCACTATCTTTCTTTATTGCTGTTAATCCCGCTTTTCATCATCGGAATCATCATTTATATGATGCGTAAAAAGAAAACCTTATCAAAATTCGCCGATGACCATATTATACCGAGAATCACCGATACATTAAATAAAAAACTTCAGGTTTCAAAATATATTTTATTGATTCTGGCATTTGCTTTCCTGGTCATAAGCCTGGCACGGCCTAAATGGGGGGAAAAATTACAAATCTACAAAGGAAAGGGAATCGACGTCGTCATCGCACTTGATGCGTCAAAGAGTATGCTTGCTCAGGACATCAAACCGGACAGATTGACCAGGGCGAAAACCGAAATCATCTCCCTGCTCGACAATCTCACCACAGACCGTGTCGGGATAACCGCATTTGCGGGTGAATGTTATATTATGTGTCCACTAACGACAGACATTGAAGCTGCAAAACTGTTTTTAAATGTAATCTCTCCCGAAGTGATACCTAAACCGGGTACTGATCTCGAAAAGGCGATTTCAGTTTCATGCTCGCTCTTCAACCCTGACGAAGAAACGCATAAAGCACTGATCCTCTTTACCGACGGTGACAATCTGGTGGGTGATCCGATGTCTGCCGTTGAAAAAATAAAAGATCAGGGAGTAAGACTTTTTACAATCGGTGTCGGAACAATCGAAGGCTCACCGGTTCCGGAAATAGATGAACAGGGTAATTTCAGTTCTTACAAGAAAGACAAGGATGATAAAATCGTTATGTCCCGATTGGCGGAAAGGCTTCTTATAATTCTTGCAAAGGCAACCGACGGCAGGTATTTCAGAACTGAGGGAGTCTATATAGATAGATTGGTCGGTGAACTTGACAAAATAAAGAAGAAGGAGATCGGCGGGGGTGAGTATGTGGAATATGAGGAACGTTATCAATATTTCCTTACCATCGCATTCATCTTTCTCTTTCTCAATATCTTTCTCACGGATCGCAGAGGCAGGTGGTTTGAAAGGCTGTTCTTACTTTTTCTGTTTTCTTGCGGTTTGAATTTTGCATATGCCGATGTGGGAGCGAATATGCGGAAAGGAAATCACCTCTGTCGTAAAGGCAAATATGAAGATGCATTACAACAATATCAAAAGGCACTGGTTCAGGAACCGGATAATCCGAAGATCCATTATAATATGGCGCGGGCATTGTATAAAACCGAAAAGTATGATGAAGCAATCAGTGAATTCGAATTAGGACTGCTTATGAAAGATGAAAAGTTCAAAGCAAACAGCTTCTATAATATCGGCAACTGCCAGTTCAGAAAGGGACAGCTCGATGCCGCAATCAACGCCTACAAAACAGCCCTCCTTTTAAATCCAGACGATATGGAAGCTAAACAGAACCTCGAATTCTGCATCAAATTGAAAGAATCCCTCAAGAACCAGCCGCAGAGTGATTCTCTCCAGCAGCAGCAACAACAACGGCAACAAAATCAACCGCAACCTCAGCCGCAGAAAAAGAAAGGTGAAATCAATAAAGAAGAAGCTGAACGGATTCTACAGGCCCTAAAAGATAAAGAAAAAGAGAATCTGAAAAAGTCAAAACAGAAAAGAAAGAAAGAAAATGTGGCGAAAGATTGGTAGACTATTCATCTTAACACAGATAATCTTATTTGCCGAAGAACTGAATTTCACTGCGTCAGTCAACCGAACCGAAGTGGGGCTTGATGAAGCCGTGGTTCTGACGGTCTCGGTCGAGGGAAATAATATCGATAAAATTCCTTCACCCCAATTACCTGATCTTCCGGACTTCGACATCGGCGGTACTTCATCTTCACAATCAACCAGCATTCAAATAATCAACGGGAAATTCACCAAACAACAGTTAATCAACTTCATCTACACTCTATATCCGAAAAAAATCGGTGAACTGACGATTGGAATTTGTAAATTGGAATTTCAGGGAAAAACATACACCACCCAACCGATAAAAATAACCGTGATAAAAGGAAAAACAAAACCAGCCCGGCCTCCGTCAGCAGGGCCGGCCCCTTCAGAGCCACGGGTTCCCATCAGTGAAAATTTGAAACTGCTGGCGAGTGTCAATCGTAAAACCATCTATCTCGGAGAACAGGTCAATGTCGAATTCAGCCTCTACAATCGATTGAATTTGAGCAATCTTAATCTCACAGAAACGCCGTCGTTCAGCGGTTTTTGGGTGGAGCCGATCTTTGATGCAAAAAAGATAAATTTCCAAAAGAAGAGCATCAACGGGAAATTATATGAAGTGTGTCTTTTGAAAAAAGCGGCCCTCTTTCCGATGACGACCGGCAAATTGAAAATCGGTCCGATGAAAATGGACGCGGAAATAGTACAACCTCCCCGTGACTTCTTCGATTTTTTCGGCAGGGCAAAAGTAGTGCAACTCGAATCTGAGCCACTCTATATCACGGTCAAGCCTTTACCGGAAACCGGCAAGCCTGAAGAATTCACCGGCGGTGTCGGTCGATTCTCGATGTCAGCGACACTCGACAGAACAACTTCTGAAGCGGCTGAACCGATCACCCTGACCATCAAAATCAAGGGAACGGGCAATATCAGGTTGATCGAAAAACCGAAAATTCCTCCAATTTCAGGAGTTAAAGTTCTCGACCCGGAAACAAAAGACAATGTCAAGATCGTAAATAACCGGGTAAAGGGCTACAAGGAGTTCCGCTATCCTCTTATTCCCCAGGTTGACGGCGAACATCTTATTCCATCGATAAAGATCGCTTATTTCGACCCACGGGACAAAAAATATCACACGATAAAGACCGAACAGCTGACATTCACCGCCACCCGCACCACTGCCGCCGCCGAAGCGGTGCGAGCGGGCGGTCTTAAAATACTGGGCAGTGACATCAATTACATCAAATCCGACAGGCTGCGTCTGACCGCGCAAAAATATTCTGCAGATTGGTGGGTGCTTCTAATGTATTTTGCATCGTTGATAATCGTCGGGTTATCCCTGATCTACCGTCGTCATCAAGCAAAACTGCTCACTGACCGCGCTTATGCAAGAAAATTACGTGCCAATAAAGAAGTGAGAAGAAAGATAAAGGAAGCGGAACGTTGTTTGGCGAAACAGGAAATCCAAAAGTTTTACGGACTTTTATCGAAGATCCTTATCGGTTATATCGGCGACCGCTTCAATCTTGACACCCGGATGCTCACCAGAGAGCAGTTGACAGAGGAACTGATCAAACGAAATGTAAAAGAAGAACTCGTGAAAAGAATATCTACTGTTATCGAACGATGTGAAACAGTACGTTTTTCACCAGGCGGAGAATATGATGAACCGATGGATATGCTGCAGCGAATAAAGGAGATTATCCGTGAATTATAATTATTCGGACAGAAGATATCCGGGAGAGTAAAATGGTTTCAATATTGATTATTCTGACGGCTCTGAATTCAAACATAACTGCGGCTGATTTATATAACGAAGGCAACAGAGCCTATGAAAAAGGAGATTACAAAACCGCTGTTGAAAAATATGAAGAAGCCGCCTTGAGGATCAGAAATTCTGATCTTTACTACAATTTGGGAAACAGTTATTTTAAAGCGGGAAATATAGGAAAGGCAATCGTCAACTACCGAAGGGCATATTTCCTCAATCCCCGGGATGGTGATATAAAACATAACTTGGCGTTTGTAAGAAGATATCGTGTGGATAAAATCAACATCATTGAAAGTCCGATAACAAAATTTTTCTCGGCGCTCTTCCACTTTCTGACCATAACTGAAGCGCAAAATCTGGCGGCGTTCTCATTTTTCCTCACCGCTGTTCTGGTTTCACTCTTTCTGATTATGAGAAAAAAAATCTACGGCTATGCAGCGATGGTCACTGTGATATCATTTTTCTTCTTTTTAATCAACTGGCAGATCTGGCGCCGTGAATCGATTTCCTCCGATGCAGTGGTGGTCGTACCGGAAGTCACGGCTTTCAGCGGACCCGGTGATGAATACAAAGAAATTCTTGTAATCCACGACGGTGCTGAAGTGAAAATCCGGGAGATAAGAAACAATTACGCCCTGGTCCAGCTGCCCGGTGGTATCGGCGGCTGGGTCGACCTCAACGGTTTCGAAAAAATCTTCCCCCTCCCCACCTCCGATTAAACTTTTGATTCTGAATTTTTCAGTTGTTCACCTTGAATTATTTAATCTCTACATCAATCTGTCTCGGTTTTTCCTCTTCGAGTTTGGGCAATGTGATGTTCAACACCCCGTCTTTATAAGTGGCTTTGATCTTGTTTGAATCAACGGTCGACGGTAAAGAAATCGTCCTGCTGAATTTGCCGTATGAGCGTTCGATCCTGTGGAATGTTTTGTCCTTGGTCTCTTTTTCCTGTTTCCGCTCACCGGAAATCGAAAGGACATTATCACGCACCGTCACCTTTATATCCTCTTTCTTCATACCGGGAAGTTCGGCTTTGACAATGTAGTTTTCATTATCTTCCTCAATGTCAATCACCGGTGACCAAAAACCTTCTTTCTCCTCAGGAAAACCGCTGAAGAAACTTTTGAAAAACCGATCCATATCCGCCCTCAAATTCAGCATATCCCGAAAAGGTTCCCATTTATCCAGAAATTTATCCGCCATAGCCGCCTCCTTCTATATTTTTGACATCGGAATCCCAAAAAAGTTAAACGCCTCTTCTTACGGCAGTTTGATGATTTTGTCCGCAATCCTCCTGTTTGCGTTCATAAGAAAATAGACACCCGGCGCCAGGATCCTATCTCTGTTATCTCTTCCATTCCAGGTATAGACAGAGGTCGAACCGTTAACTTTATATGTCGGCGGCAGAACTTTCACCACCCTTCCGGTCATATCAAAGATCTTCAGGTCTTCGTCATCTCCAACTATATCCCCGGTGTATTGAATCGTTATTTCAGCGATATCCGTAAAGGGATTCGGTTGAATCGTAAAACAACCGTTTACGCCCCCTTCCATATTTTCCATAACAGCGGATTCTTCAGCCCGCACGATGATGTTGTCACATTTTGTCGAAGCGGTGTCAGCCATATTGAATACATAAATCCCAAAATACCCATGACTTACACTGTCATTTACAATCGGACACTCCGGAAGCAACTGATCATCATAATAAGCCCAGATCGAATCGGCTATCACCGTAAGTTTAAACTTATGCCACGAAGATGTCGCAGGAACACCTCCCGGAATTTCAGAATCAAACCAGTCTTTCAAAACAACCGGCATACCACCAGAACCGATCAATCCCAACCTCAACCGTCCGTCTGCATCAAAATCCGATACAAAACGGTAATAATAACGGGTAGTGGGGTTCATCCTGATTGCAATTCCGTTATAGGGCCCAACGACACTACTAACCGTGGTATAAATCCAGGCTTCGACCGAGTAATCGGTCAAGTTTGGAACTCCTGAATAGGTTAAACCCGCCATCCCCATATACTCATTTGATATACGTCCTGCCCAGAAATCTCCTCCGGGTGTGGTGGAATCCGCAATCACTCCCATACTGTCTCCGATACCGAGGCTGTCCGTAAACCAAGGATGCCAGTCAAGTTGCATATTACCGTCTGTAAAATACTCTTCATAAAGCACCTGACTGAAAAGTAGACCACCTACCAGGATAAAACCTATTATTCTTTTCATAAATACCTCCTTTTCTTCACCTTCTCGACCCTTTGTAAATATTTAAAATCCTATTGTCACGGATATCCTGTGAGTCGAGTCAAGGATGTCCATGTCAACATAAGCATAATCAACAGAAATGTCCCGGGAGCCGATCTTCATCTTCATACCGGCTCCAGCCGTAAACTTCTGGGTATCATAGTTCACTTTATACCCGCCGCGCAGAAAGAACATGTCAAAAAAGCCGTACTCGCATCCCACCTGAATCTTTTCTTCTCCGTCATTCGGATGAATTCCATCCACCGAGACATCTAAATGGTGCTCATCACTCGTGAAAAAACCCTCCTCTTTATCAATGAGATTCAAGGCAAGACCCAACTTGAACGCCATCGGTAAAGGAAAAGATTCTGTGGTAAGTCGGGCTTCAACATCAGGATTTCCATTGTAATCGGGCCAGGGGTCGGTCTGAACCACCAGATCATTGCCTGACAGCTGCATCCTGCCGCCGTAATTAACCAAACACATCCCCAATTTCATTCCCTTAAACGGAGTTTTCAGAATTGTTCCGACATCCAGAGCGCCTGTCGAGGCGGTTTCATTATGAAGGGTCTGTTGAATATATTTACCTGATAACCCGAGTGAAAGCTGGTTTGACAGAAACAGAGAAACGGTAAATCCGAGCAATCCGTCGATATAATCGCAGGAAAGTCCTGTTCCCTCCGGTTCTTCAATCGTCGTCATCTCAAAGCTCGTTGAAAGAAATGAACCCCAAAGTCCGAAATTGATTCTGGATGTCGGCAGAATAAAAGTAGCATAATCATAATTAAGATCAGCAAACCATTTGGTATGGCCTCCCAGGATATAAACCTTCTTCAATGCTGCTATTCCTGCGGGATTATAGTATATGCCAGAGGGATCGTCCGCCAGAGCGACAAAAGCTCCGCCTCTACCCACAGGCCTTGCACCGAATTCGATCTTCAAGAACGGTGCGGCGGTTGTGCCCACCTTATTGAAACCGTAGCCTGCAGCGGCGGTGATCAACAAAATGACATTCATCCATAAACTTCCGACTCTTCTCATCTGTGTAAAAAATCTCATAAATCTCTCCCTATTTTACGATTATAAACTTACCCTTTGCTTTTGTCTGTTCGTCTGTTTTCACCACGAAGATGTATAGTCCATAAGCGACTTCAAGCCCGTATTTTGTCCGGAGATCCCAGAATTCATAACTGAGATTATTGTTGTGGTTGATTGTGGTTATATGCTCGCCGGCGATATTGTAAATCTGAATTTCACATTCTTCCGGCAGGTTTGTAAACATAATCCGTCGATCATAAGGGGTATTTTCAAATCTTGAGTGAAGAATATAAGGATTGGGAACGACCTTTACTGAGTTAAGATCAACAGCATCCGAGTTGATGGACGACGGAACCACTGTGAATTGATACTTTATCTTGGAAGAAAACGGTTTGTAAGTGATAATCGTGAACTCATCGCCTTCTGACGGAGCGATCGCGGTAGCGGGACCGTTTTGGGTCGCGAAATAAACAGCCTCTCCTTTATTATTCCAGCATCCGATTTGATCGACAAACCCATAGCTTACGCCAGTAGGATTAGAATTATAGCCTGCTCCGCCCGGAATAAGATCCCAGCCTTCTGGTCCGAAAAGGGGATTACCGGGGTAAGCATAAGCATAATCCACAAGCCAGGTCGAATCACTGACATCAATTGGATTAAGGGTATCAGTAATATCATATACCCTGATCGGAATTTGGATCGGCGAGTAATTACCGCCAAAACCATCATCAATCCGGACTGTAGCAGGGTTGTTGTGATCTACGACAATCCGAAAATCGGCATTGCCACTGATGTAAGTATAGATCGGACCCATAGAGCCGACATAACCGGTCCACCAGGTGAAAGTACAGGTATCACCGCTCACTTTTGTCCAACCCAGGGATTTCACACCACTCTCAGTATTCAAGAGAGTCAATCTGAAACCATTCACCACCGGGATATTATCCAGTGATGAATCCGATAATTCCTGTTCTGAAAATATTGTTTCTTGAGCGGTCACGTCAAAGAGATTAAATGTTGTGGAATCCACCCAGGCCGTATCGACAAAAAGGGAATCATTGAAAGTTATCTCATAGGTATGGCCGAGAATCTCTGAGGGATTCAAAATAGTAACAACTGCAAGCCCTTCACACGGACCTCCGATAGGTTCAAGTGTATCACCATTCTGGATATAGGCAGGGTTATAACCGGCTGGAGCGGCAGCAGGGATGACTGATACGATATTCGCCGCTTCGGGTCTTCCTCTGGGATTTTCATAGGAGGGTTCAAGTGAATCAGGATTTTGATTACCCTTGTCATAAGCCGCAACACAATACCAATATTCAATGCCGTTATACACGGTGCTGTCAATAAAAGTATGCTGCAAGCCTGTTTCATTTCCCAGTGACTGATAGGGGAATGCCGGGTCGGTCCCGTAGATTGAGTCGATTAAATCAAATTGAGCAATGGGAACATAACCGACGACCTCTCCTTTTTCATTGGTTATCTCCTTGCCCCACGTCTTTCCCTGGTCATCACTTCGGTATATTTTATAACCCTCGAAATCATGTTTACCGCTTATGATATCGACTGATGACTCGGAAGGCTGTGGATTCCAGTAAAGAGTAACCCTTTGGTCCCCCGGAATTCCGTAAACTGTAGGTGGAGAAGGAGGCCCGCTTCCCTGAAAATAATTATCCGCCATAATCAAGGCTCTATTCAGATTATCGAATAAATCAGAAGAATCGCTGCCGCAGATCACGACAATCGTAAACTGCAGTGTATCACCCGGCGCTATTGTTTTAGGCCCAGACGACACAATATAATTATAGGCGCTTGTTGAATCCGGCGGCAATGATTGCACGAACGAAGGATCATCGATATGAATATCATCGCCGTGGAAATAGAGTGAAGAATCGATATTCGGATCAGAAGGGTCGGAGATTATTATCGGGTAAAGTCTGTAATCGTCACTCGGTTCATCCTGTTTTCGATAATAATGGAAGTCCGTGATTTCCTGATTAAGAAATCCCACACCGATCATTCCAAGTGACTGCCATGGTTCCTGAGGGACACCGTCTGCGTCCCAGTAATAAACAAACGTCACCACGGAATCGCGATATAATCCGATGTAATCATGCATATCATAATCACAACGGAAATTACCGCGAAATCCTAAATAGAGATCATTGAGGGGAGTATTGCGGGTGTTATAGATCTTAAAATCATAAAATATGAAATCCTGGGCGTAAATTCTGCCGTAGGAATAACCGGATTGGTTTACCTGGATACCGAAGACATCCTGATCATTAAAAATACAGAACAAATCCTGATCAGAAGTAAACTCTCCCTCAACCTCCTCACCGGTCTCAAGATCGCGTCGGTATGGTCCTGGCCAGAAACTTCCGCTGCCGGTTTCAGGCCAGGTATCGACATTGTCAGAGGTCGCGAAAATAGGTGTGCCGTCGGGAGTCGTTACATCGCCCGAGTATAAAGAACCATTTGAGCCCTCAAGCGGCGCCCATTCCGGAGCGGCAAGATCAAGGAACGACTCGATAACCGTATCGTTGCGCGCCGCAAGAAATCCCAATCCCGGACAATATTGATGCTGAAACGGCGCTGAGTTAGGCCAATGGAATGCCGGAGTAAAGTAGTGTAGATTCGCAATAAGACCGAAATTAGAGGTTACATTGGACAATTCCCCTTTGTCGGAAACACCGACTGCTTTGTCGGCTTCAGGATATAACAATAAAAATATGATAAAAATCATTTTGACTCCTTTATTGTAATTTTATTCTCATCCCCGCCTTAACGGCACGACGGGGACCGACATAAGAAGGATTCATTATGTAGTCCTTTGAACCCATAAGCCCGCCTTCTGACTCGCCTGAATCCCATGGTTCACCACTTCTTGGATAGACATAAAGAGGATTTTTATGATCTGTCAGATTCGTCCCTTTCACAAAAAATTCCAACACAGTTCCGCCTATTTTGAACCCCTGATATGCAATGGCGTCAAACGAATATTCCCATCCCATCCTTGCTGAATTCTGTTCGACAACAACACCTTCGCTGATATACGGAGTATACGGCAAACCA
The DNA here is from genome assembly GCA_011052815.1 of candidate division WOR-3 bacterium. NCBI lineage: Bacteria > Pseudomonadati > Caldifarciminota > Caldifarciminota bacterium. The sequence goes on from DRIG01000095.1 coordinate 31,714, forward strand.
CTGGCAGCGGTGACATTGAAACTCAATCCCCCTCCTTGTCCGAAGAGAATTTTAAGATTACTCGACAAGGTGTGTCGGCGGTCAAAATCAAGGAAATATTCTTTCAATCTTTCCGGCATCCCGGTGTATACATCATAAAATCCCTGCATTGCAAAAGAATGATTCCCCCGTGCCACCTGATAGGTATAATTGAAACTGAAACCGAAGTGTGAAACGACCTTCCGATTTATCGTAACATCAATACCCTGAACACTGCCGAAATCATCATTTGTATATATGATGTAATCGTAAGGGAAACTTCTCACCTCGGTGGTGGCAAGTAAATTTTTGATATCTTTGAGGAAGAGTGTAATATCAACACCGTAGATCTGCTGAATCGCATATTTAATTCCAACTTCATATGCCGTGGTCCGTTGCGGTTCGATACGTGGATTACCGACCAATCCATAACGAGGTATACTTTCGGGGTGGGCGATGTAGTTACCGTTAAAATACATTATCTCATAAGGAGGCATCTGGAAGAAATACCCATAGGCAAAATGCAACATCGCATTATCCGTAATCGGATGGGACAAGCCGAAGCGCGGGGACAATTGATATTTAGGTTCCACCTCTGTGGACGGAGATGTGGGGTCTTCAATGTCCTCCCACATAACCGTCTTCGGGAAGCAGTAATCAAAACGTAAACCTAAATTCGCCACTAAAGAACGATGTTCGATTTTATCCTGCAGGAAAACCGCACCATCCATAGGAGTTCGTTGATAATTTTGATAAACCACCGCCCCTCTCGTAAAAAGTTGCTCACGTTTATCAAGAAAAAAATCATGGTGATTATGTTCGATCCCCCATTTCAGGTTGTGCACTCTGGCGAAATGAAGAGTGAAATCCATTTTAACGACATACTGCTTCGTCGTTGCGAATTGTCTGTATATCGGATATCCGGAAACATAGAATTCAGAATAGTTGTCATATACCGGTTCAATAATGGTATCATCACTTAGACCGGGCACCGCTGTTTCGACGCTGTCTACAAGGTATCCGACACGGAGGTTGTAGAAAAACGAACCAGCGGGGGCATGGTTGATTCCGACGATCGCCCGCAAATTCTTCCTGGTGGTTACAAGATAGTTTTCATAGATATATTTATAACGATGACTATAATTCTGTGTCTCTTCATTTACATATTGTCCGTCAATGAAAAGCTTAAGATTCCCGCCGAATTTCCTGGTTAATTTACCGTTCAGAGAATAAGAAGATTCGTAGCCGAACGGCAGATACGATTCCTCATTTGAATAGTTGCCGCTGAAGGAAAACTTTAAACGCCGGTCAAAGGGAATCGGCCCCATAACCGCGGCGTTTATCTCTCCAAGAAACGGAGCATCTAAATATTGAGGGTTATACTCGGAGATGTCCGATGAATCCCGATGGGCGTCATATGCGGTGCTGTCAAGGCTGTTCATCCAATCTTTTTTTCTGTATGGTGATGGATTGAGCATGAAAGAAGTATATTCAAGATAAGTAGAAATCCTCTCCCCGCCTTCCGGGGTTACGATGTTAACTACACCACTCATCACATTACCGTATTCGGCATTAAAGGTGCCTGACAGGAGCGACATTTCAGAAATAATATTCTTATCAAAAATCGGACTGCTTCCCAGCAGTGGATTCGACACCTCAATACCGTCGATGTAATAAGCGAGCTCCCCGCTTCGTCCCCCACGTATATGAAGTTCACCGGCGCCGTCGGTCGTCACTCCTCCTTGAAGTACAATCACCTCCAGTGGTTTTTCAACGGGCAAGATATCCATTTCACTGCGTGTTATCCGTGCCTCTTTGGAAGTCATATCGACCTCAATAATCGGACGCTCCGCGACAACGACAACTGGATTCTCCATCTCAATCACAGTGGTCTGTAATTCGAAATTCAACAAGGTGGTTCTATCCGTGTAGACCTGAACCTGCTGTTTAATCTCAGCTCGATATCCAATCATCGAAGCTTCAACCTCATAGGTACCCGGCGGAACATTCAGGATGAAATAATAACCGTTTTCATCAGTGGCACCTCCGATCCCCAGGTCAGGAATAAAGACATCAACACCGACAAGGGGTTCATTGGTTTCAGCATCCTTTACTGTTCCACTTATTTTACCTACGGTACCTCCGAAAAGAAAAAGCGGTAATAAGATAAAAATTATTTTGTTCATAATGCTCCTTTGATCTTTGATATTAATAAAACCGACACCACAAAGGTGCACGAACGGCCTTTGTATTCTGCAACACATTTTGTTTATTTTATAGGATTTCGTTATTTTTATGTTACCGAATAAAGCCAACCAGATTATCTTATAAGAACAACTTTCTCGGTTAACCTGTAATTCTCTCCTGATATCCGCACAAAATAAACACCAGCTGGAACCGATCGACCTTTTTCATCTGTGCCATCCCATGGTATGATCGTTTTCTCGGAAAAACAGGCATCTGTTAATCTTTTGACTGTCCGGCCGTTACTGCTGAGAATTTCCAGTTTAAAAGTCGACGTCTGCACTCCATCACCCAAATTATAAAACGGCTGAATCTTGATCTCGGTTCTGTTTTGAAAAGGATTCGGTTGAACCATCAACTTGAAAGTCTCATTGGAAAAACAACAATCAGTCTCTGCTGCGCCGACTACGACCGTCCCCTCTTCATTTACCGCTGTCCAGCCGCTGTGGAACAAAGTCTGTCCGCCGATTACATAAAGTTTGCCGCCGACCACTCCGATCCCGAATGTGCTCACTGCTGCGGGCAGTGAAGTACTGGATATCCAGGTATCAGCGGTCGCATCATAGACTTCCAGACTGTCTATCTCTCCATTGGTATCTTCGCCACCGACGACATAGACTTTTTCTCCAACCGTAGCCACGCCCAAGAAGCTCCGCGGCGTGGGCATAGCCGCTTTTGTTTGCCAGTTAATGCCGAACAACATTGAAGACGACAAACAGCTCAATAAAAATATCATAACAATTCTTTTATTCATCATCACCTCCGTTATCCATGCACCTCAACCTAAAACAGCCTTTTTCTTCTGCTATAAGAATAATCCAATCATGTTATTTCTGTGTTATGTGATACCTGGTATTCAAGCTCAAATCTTACATCTGCAATATTCTTCTTTTCAGACTGATTGACATCAGGAAAACATTGGCTATAATGAATGGTCGTGAAGTTTCTTGATCGATAAACTTAAAGAAAATGATGAAACTATGCGTTATTACGGTACTGTAATCAGACCGCCGAGCGAGGCGGCGAGTTATCTTCTGCAGATAACCTACGGGTGTTCACATAATAAATGCACCTTCTGCCCTACTTATCTTGACAAACCATTTAAAGTCCGTCCCCAGCATGAAGTATTTGAAGACATTCAAGAAGCGCAACGTTTGATGCCCGACACCCGCCGGGTATTTCTCTGCGACGGCAATGCAATGGTGCTGAATACCGAATATCTTACGAACGTTTTGAAAGCTCTTGAAACGGCTTTTCCCGCGCTGCAGAGGGTGGGTATATATGCAAACGCACACGATATCCTCCGTAAATCCATCAAAGAACTACGCACCCTCGTCGCGCATCGTCTCACGATAATCTACATCGGCCTTGAAAGCGGCAGTGATAAAGTTCTGAAAAAGGTCTGTAAAGGCGCAACCGCCCGGGAGATAATCCAGGCCGTTCAAAAAGCACAGCAAGCAGGATTCAAGGTTTCTGTCATCGCTCTGCTCGGCCTTGGTGGAACTGATTTATGGAAAGAACACGCTGTATCAACAGGCAGAGCGATCAGCGAGATGAATCCCCGCTACTTTTCTCTCCTTACCCTGATGCTCGTTCCAGGTACGATTCTTTACGAACAGCAACAAAAAGGGGATTTCATTCTACCCGATCCTCTTACCATGTTAAAGGAAATGCGCGTGATCATCGAACATACTGAGATGAAAAGAGGTTGTATTTTCCGCAGCAACCACGCATCAAACTATCTACCACTGGCAGGCACCTTGCCTAAAGACAAAACACGCCTGCTTGAAACAATCGATCTTGCCCTTAAATCGGGTACGCAGTCATTACGGCCTGAGTATTTGAGGGGATTATAAGAAATCAAAAAGAACGGTAAACCGACGTTCCGTCGATGAATACCGGAATGTAACGTTTATCCCTGAATTGGTAGTAAAAAGAAACAAAGAGATTGATGAACTTGTTCAAATCTTCATCTTTTTCCACAAAATCATCCTGAAGATAAATTAAAGTGGCGGCGATTATTATTTTATTCGTGAAGGCTTCAGCAGAATCCAGTTTCCCTTCTTCACTCAATTTGATAAGTTTGTTGATACTCTCAAGGACGATCTGAAACTGGTCTTTATATTTAGTGGAAAGCGGTTTTTTGACCACAGCTTTACTTACGCGCATAATTGCATCTGTTATTGCACTCTCGAAAAACTTATACTCTCGGTTAATCACGGCTGCATCCTCTGAAGAAACATCATACGGCTGCCAATCGACATTAAAAACCCGGTTTGTTCCATATAAACCGTAAACACTTGCCAGAAAGGCGACGTATTGATTCAAACCTTCAGACAACTCAGGTTCCAGAAACCCTTGGAGCCATTTTAGAATCAAGGCGATGCAGACACGCATCTTGACCTTATCTATTGAAGTCTGTTTGTCTCTTTTTAACTTCTGAAAGATGACCGTGAGTTCTGTCTTATCAAGCACTACATTCTTCCCTAATTTTTTTTCAAAATACCCGGTGAGATTTCTTAATCTGAAGTATCTGGTTTTATGGTCACATTCACTGTAAACATGATTGACAAAATCCTGCATAAGTTTTTTATCGATTTTTATCACTTTTTGTGATCGGGGTGAACTGGAAAGAAACTTAAGATAAGCGACAAAATTTTCGATGTCACGCTGCGTTATGTGTTGTTCAATAAGAAATCTGGTTTTTTCATATAGGATATCGATTATTCTTTCTGCGGAAATTTCTTTCAGCGTATATTTGAGGATCCTTGCTAAATTTCTGAGATGCATTCTTAAGTAATATATTACTTAAAAAATCACCGAGGTCAAGCTTTTTATGACGGGGTCAGATCTCGAAACTTGACAACTTATCGATTCTTTTCATACAGGGAGCCGAAACGAAATTCGGGGAATTTGTCAAGTTTCGAGATCTGACCCCATGTGCCTTCTAACTACCGGACTTTAACGATCTTCTGTTTAACCCCATCATCCGTCTCGATAAAGTAAATACCCGGCTCAATTAAACTCGGATTCACCTCCCGCCCGGAAATATCGAACACCCTGCATCTCTTTCCTCGCGGTAATCGCAACGGTCCGCTGATGACAGTAGCCCCGTGGAAAAATGTCGGCTTCTTTGAAATCTCTTCTTCGACCCCCACATCTGGCTCAGTCTTGATGAGCCACATATCACCAAGGCCTGCGCCATAACTATAGGTTATTCCTGCGATGACATACCCGCTGTCCGCAGTCGGTGCCACGGAATAACCATAGTCACCACTGCTACCGCCAATGGTCATAGACCAGATCAAATCTCCCTGGGTGTCGGTCTTGATAAGCCACACATCACCACTGCCTGCACCGAAACTCTCGGTACTACCGCCAATAATGTAACCACCGTCGGTAGCCAGTATTATTGAATAACCATAATCATCACTACCACCACCAAAGATCTTGGACCAGACCTGATTTCCATTACCATCGGTCTTAAGCAACCAGGCGTTCTTTCCGGAGTAAAGAGAAGTGCGAACCCCGGTGATGATGTACCCGCCGTCTGAAGTCTGTTGAACTGATCTACCTTCATCAAAGAAACTGAGACCAAAGGTCTTGGTCCAAAATGCATTTCCCTGGCCATCAGTACTGATGAGCCATAAATCCCCATTGCCTGCACCATAACTGTGGGTTTCGCCGGTGATGACATACCCACCGCTGGTGGTCTGTATTACTGAATAACCACTCTCACTATTGTCACCGCCGAAAGTTCTATGCCAAAGCATATTTCCCTGTGCATCGGTCTTGATGAGCCAGAGATCAGAAGAACTACTGTAACTTTCAGTTGTTCCTGTAATGATATACCCGCCGTCCGCAGTCTGTGCCACAGAATAGCCATAGTCATAGCCGTAGGCGCCAAAGGTCTTGGACCAGATCAAATTCCCCTGTGCATCGGTCTTGATGAGCCAGAGATCACTTTCATCCACACTATAACTGCGGGTTCCACCGGTGATAACATATCCGCTGTCAGAGGTCTGTATCACTGAATAAGCATAGTCACTGCTGTCACCGCCGAATGTTCTGGACCAAACCTGATTTCCCTGTGCGTCGGTCTTGAGCAACCAGACGTCAAAAGCACCAGCGCCGTAACTGCTGGTATATCCGGCAATAATATATCCGCCGTCAGCGGTCAAGGCAACCGAACAGGCGCAGTCATTACTGCTTCCTCCAAAGGGTCTGGTCCAGGCTGTGTCCGGTGCCTGGGCAGATACGAACACCGCCAGTATCAACAACCCTATTATGTAACGCATAAATACCTCCTTTCTTTGTTATCCTGTTCCGGCTTCAAACCCCCTCCTATTTCAGTTTTCTTACAATATCCTGGAAGCGAAAGCCACAGGAATAACAGTATTCGGCAAACGCAACCATTATCGATGCACCGCAATTCGGGCATGCTGAGATTAACTTTATCCCGCAATAAGGACAGATATTATCTCCTCTCTTTCCGAGATAATTGCATTTAGGACAGATCTTTCTTAAGTTCTTCTTCATCATAAAATTATAATCGTGGGCGTTAAAAAACCGTTAAAAAGAATGATTTACTTTAACTAAATGGAACTTAAAGACTTTTCCGTGATGTCTTAATACAGTTTATTCTTCATTGGTGATTCTTTTATAGAGATTGAAGGTCTCAGCAGCAGGAACGGTGTTTAATTCTTCTTTCAAACTTTTCTCCAGACGATGGAACTGTCTTATCGCACCGGTTCGGTTTCCCTGGTTATATAAAGCCTCCATCATAATCCGACAGGCTTGTTCATCATTCGCATCAAAAGAAAGAAGTCGGCGTGCAAAAGAGATTGCCTTCTGCCACTCAATCCGTTCCATACACCTCATCGCCAGCCAGAATAAAATTTCTCTCATTCTTTCTTTCAACTCAAACTGTTTGTCAACAAGGGAACGGGTGTAAAATTCCGGTAAAAAATCTCCACGGTATAATGCAACCGCTTTATGCGCACGGTCTTCTGCAAGGTGAAGCTTCCCGTGCCGCTTGAAATTCCGCCACTCTTTAACAAGCGATTCAAACTCCCAGAAGTCCACTTTCAGCAGTTCACGGTTGAGAGAAAGAAAAGGGCCCTTTTGAATAACGATATTGCCGCCGATGACTTTGTTAAGCCGGGCGAGAATAACCCGAAAATTCGCCTGTGATTTCTTTTTTGCCATATCCGACCAGAGATATGAAATCAAAATTTCCCTGGTGATGCCACCGGTTCGGGGCTGGACTAATAACAAAGCCAGCAGTTCCTGTGCTTTTCTGGATTGCCATTCATTTCTGGTGATCTCTTCCAAATCACCGGCTTTTTTTACGGATAAACCACCAAAGGTGGTTATCTCAACAGAATTTATTCGAAATTCCTTTAGACGCTCATGAATGAGGTGGACGGCATTGTTGAATTTTTTTACTCTAACTTGTTTATAGAGTTCAGAAATTCTCGGTGTTGCGCGCATTTCAAAAAGAAGTTCTAAACCCTGTAAAAATATCGCCTCACCGCGAGTACCGCCGATTGCAAGTCCGAACCTCACAAATATATCAGTAAGCAGTAATACTTCACCGTTTGCGGACAGAATCTCTTTTGCTTTTTCAAAAAGTTTCAATGCCTCACTGCGACGTCCTTTTTTCAAAAGAACCTGTGCCTTCTGCGCCAAGGCCCTTGCGAACCGTGGATTGAAATGGTGTTTCTCCGCAAATGTCAGTGATTTATTGACGAATTTCAACGCGTGATCTATTTCATTTTTCTTTAAATAAATCATACTTTTGTATATCAACATATCACAGCGAGAATTTATCTCAAGTTTCTCCCCATCTATCTGCTTCAAGGCTGTTTCCGCTCTCTCAACATCATTCAATTCTAAATACAGCCGTGCAAAACTCAACCGGGCGGTTAAGTCAAGTCTTTGATTGCCTATCCTCTTTGCCTTACTCTCTGCTTTTTCAAAAAATTCTTTAGCCCGCTGGTATTCGCCTTTAACCAAAAAACAGTAACCCATATAAAGCAAATCAACACCAACAAGCTGTTCCTTTTGCAGCAATTTTGCTCTCTTTAAAGATTCATAAAATCTAATCAATGCCGAATCCACTTTCCCCATCCTCATTTCGACAAGTCCCAGTTGAGAGTAAGAATCACCGAGATAAAAAAGGAGATGGTAATCCTCCGCAATCTTTTTCGCCTGCAGCATAAAATCAAACGCTTTATTTAAATCTCCCTTTGACATGGAGATCGACCCGAGATACAAAAACACCTTATACCGCGCCTCGGGCGCCTTATCCTGAGGTATTTCTACAGCCAACCTTTTGGCTTCATCCTCTGCTTCCTTTAGCAGACCTTTTCTCATCAACAACAGACAATGTTCCGCCAGCAAAGTCCAGTAAAGTCTGTCATTTTTCTTCACCAATGTTATCGCTTTATTTATATCTTCCTCTGCCTTTGACAGATCCTGAAGCGACAGCCTCTTATGAAAGAGCAGTCGGTAATGTATTCCGGCGTCTTTTCTTAAATTATTAACTTCGAGTTCCAGCGCGTTTTTTTCAATATCATCGACCTGGAGGGTGCTTTTTCCTGAGAACCAGAAAAGTTGATTTGATAAAGATTTGATTTTCAGTTTTATCTTATCGGCCATCTCTTTTTTATCCGCTATTCTTTGCGCAACATTCAAGTATCGTTGTGCAGATAAATATTGATAGTCATCGAACAGTCTTCTGGCTGTATTGAATAGATAAACGGCGAGCCTTTCTGTTTCTTCAGCAGGTTTTATGTCTTTTATAAGATGAAAGGCTATTTCCTCGCTGCTTGCTCTATTTTTTTTCAGAATACGGGCAAGCCTTCTGTGCAGTCTGCGTCGTTGATCAGAATTCATCTTATTATAAAACAGGCTTCGGATCAGAGGATGGGTGAATTGTTTGGCATTACCGGAATCTTCTATCAAGCCTGATGCGGAGAGGACATTTAGAGACCTCAGGAATTGCTTGTCGGACAGTGAATTCAATAGTTTACGAAGTATTGGAAGTTCAAATATTTCACCGATTACTGCCGCACCCCGAAGGAATTTCAATTCTGAATCGGATAATCTATAAATACGATAACCTATTATACTCTCCACTGTCTCAGGAACAGGAAAGCTTTCATAATCTGTTTCGACGAACCAACGATCTTTGGTTTCATCATAGAATATTATGTTCTGACGAACGAATGTCTTAACAATCTCTTTTATGAACAAAGGATTACCCCGCGTGACACTGAAAAGCCAGTGTGTAAAAGAACCGGCGAAGGTGCTTCCGAACATTTGATTCAGGATGGTCATTATTTCTCCCCCCGAAAGGCCAGGAAGATCAAGGTAAGAAATCAGATGTTCATTATTCAATTCATCTATGAATATTTTCAGAAGTTGATTATTATTTTGAGTAGTCATTGTTGCGACTATCAATATGGACTTACCGACCATCCTTCTTATAATGTATTTCAGTAACCCGGTTGATTCATCGCCCATCCACTGGATATCGTCCAGAAGCAGAATCAGTGGTTTGGAATTGGATAAATTATCAAAAAATGTTTGAAAAGAATAAAAGAACAGACGATTATCAATGGGGTGTTCCAGAGATTGTATCTCTAATGGATAATACCTTTTCAATTCAGGAATGAGATGAATAAAATAGGGGGCGATCTCTGGATTCAAAAACTTTACAAACCACCATCGGCGGTTTTCCACTTTGAGTAGATGGTCTTTAACCATCTGAATAAACGGTGAAAAAGGTTTTGTTTCATCCTTCAACACCCTGCCGTATAGAATGTGAATATTGGAAGCATCAACTTCATCAATAAATCGTTCAAGAAAGGAAGTTTTTCCGACACCGACTTCACCGCGGACAAGGATAAATCGACCGTTATAGTTTAACGTCTCTTCCAGGTGACTCTTTAACCATTTCAGTTCTTTTTTTCTTCCGACGAACGGTTCATCGACACCTGTGGTTCTAAATAAAAATTCTTTCTTCATAAATCAACGATTGTCAGGGAAATACTTACTTCCAGAGGAGAAAGCAGCTACCCTTCTTAAATTTTTCTGAAGAACAATCTTATAGATTATAAAGAAGCAGCAGTGATAGTCAAGGGCTTATAGGGGTCAGATCTCGAAACTTGACAAATTATCACTTCTCATTATAATAACTTCGTGGTCAAACCATTGAAAACAGGATTCCGATGTTTTTCACCACAACAAGATGAGGGAGTTGTCAAGTTTCGAGATCTGACCCCATGCGCCTGTAGCTCAATCGGATAGAGCGACGGACTTCGAATCCGTAGGCTGGGGGTTCAATTCCCTCCAGGCGCGTTTCTGCAACTCAATTTTTATTTCTCTTGCCGCTCAAAGAGCGTGTAGAGGACCGGAATAAAGACCAGCGTTAAAAAGGTTGAAAGGACAAGACCGCCGATAACCGACCGCGCCATCGGTGCGCGCAGTTCATTACCCGCACCCATTGCCAGTGCCATTGGAATAAGCCCAAATGTCGTGGTGAATGCGGTCATAAGAATCGGCCTGAGCCGCACCCGACCGGCCTCGACCACCGCCTTAACCAGCGGCATTCCATGCTCCCGTCGCAACTGGTTTGTGTAAGTGATATAAACAATCGCATTATTCACCACAATACCACCGAGCAACAACACTCCCATCAGACTCTGCATATTAATCGTGGTGCCGGTGAAGAAGAGCATCCAGAGTACTCCGATAATCGCCAGGGGAATTGTAAATATTATTATAAACGGCTCTTTGAAAGACTCGAACTGTCCGACCATTATCATATAAACGAGCACAAAAGCGAGAAGGATGACAAGCCCGAGGTCGCGGAATGTCGACTGCATCTCTTCAAAACCGCCGCTCAGCTCGATCTGGAAATCAGCCGGTTTTTCAATACTGTTAATTATTTTCTGAACATCACGGCCCACACTTCCAGGGTCACGGCCCTCAACATCACCGCTGATCGTCACCACCCGATAATTGTCTTCGTGTTCGATCTCCACGGGGCCTACTGCAATTGTATCTTTTATAAAGTTCTTGATCGGCACCTCACCGACCGGCGTTGTTATGGTCATCATCTGTATTTTCTTCAAGTCATCCCGATATCTTTTGTCGAATTGTATCTTTATGTCGTACTCCTCACCCTGCTGGCGGAATTGACTGGCGACCACTCCCTCAATGCGCGCCCGTATCGCACTGCCGATCTGATACGGAGTCAAACCAAAGTTCGCCGCTTTCTGACGGTCGATTATCAGTCTGAATTCAGGTTTTCCTTCTTTTAAGTTTGATTCAAGATTGACCAACCCCTTCACAGATTTCAACCTTTCCATCAGAGTATCAGACAACAACTTCGCCTCAGCACGGTCATAACCGAAGATCTTGATGATGATGGGTTTACCGCCGAACATCTGCTGAAATTCATTCTGTGCAAAGCTCACTTTCAAACCGGGGATGTTGCTGATCTTGGGCCGCAGGTCCCGCTGGATATCTTTGATCGAACGTTTACGCTTTTCCCGATAAACAAGTTCCAGCCAGATCTGGGCGGCGTGGGGACCGGGATTACTGGCGAAAAGGCTTGTAAATCCGCCTTCTCCACTGCCGATCGAGGTCGAAAGAATCTCCAGTTCAGGTACTTCTTTGAAAATAATTTGTTCAAGTTTACGCACGGCACTATCAGTGACCCAGAGATTCATTCCCACCGGCATTTCAGCCTTTATTATGATCTCACCCCGATCGGTCTCAGGACTCAATTCTGTACCGATAAATGGAATAAGCACTAAACTGATAAGAAATACACTGATCGTTCCAAAGATAACAGTCTTACGGTGACCGAGCGCCCACTGGATAATACGTGCATAGAGATTTTCTATCCTCTCATAGAATCCGCGAACGCGCGTACTGAAACCTTTTTTCTGTTTTTTAATATCGATCGTTCCGAAACGGACCGAGAGCATGGGGATGATGGTTAAGGCGACGATAAGAGAAGAACCCAGGGCAAAAGTCACGGTCAAGGCAAGGGGTTTAAAAAAGACTGAAGCGAATCCTTTAACCAGAAGCAACGGCAAAAAGACCGCAACCGTGGTCAGGGTCGAGGCGGTGATCGCGGCACTCACTTCACGCGCCCCTTTACTCGCTGCTGTCTTGGGTTCGACGCCCTTTTCTTTCTGGCGGAAAATCGCTTCGAAAACAACGATTGCGGAATCAAGCACCATGCCGATGGCGATCGTCAATCCTCCCAGAGATATAATATTCAAACTCATCTTAAAAAGATACATAAAGAACAGGGCGAAGAAGACCGCGATCGGAATCGCCACCGCCATATAGATCGTCGAACGGAAGTTCGCCAGAAACAGAAAAAGTATGATCACGGCGAGGATTGCTCCGAGAATCAAAGTATTGGCTGTACTCTTCACCGAACGCATGATATAATCAGCCTGATTGAACATAACATCAATCTTAACACCGGGAGGCAATTCTTTTTCGATCTTTTCAAGTTCTTTCACCGCTCTGGTGCCGACATTTACTGAATTTGCATCACTCCGTTTCTGCACCATACCCCATATTGATTGAACACCATTGGTACGGGCGATCGATTTTATCTCAGCCGCCCGGGATTCAACCGTTGCAACCTGTGATAAAAGTATGGGAACCCCGTTATTGTTCCCCACCACAGTATTTCGAATTTCATCGAGGTCAGAGTACTGACCGGTCGTCCGCAGGATATAGACTTTTTTGCCGGTCTCCACACTGCCGATTGGATAATTGATATTATGTGCCTGAATCGTCCGCATAATCTGTTCCGGAGTTATACCGGTGCCTTTTAACTTCATCGGGTCAAGAACAATCTGAATCTCACGCTGGGTCCCGCCCATTGCATAAGACGCCGCGACGCCGCCGACCCGCTGGATGCGGTCCGCAATATCATTGGCGATCGCTTCGAGTTCCAGGGGATCGATATCACCCGAGATATTATACATCACCACAGGTTGCTGGGATATATCAAATTTGAAAATCAAGGGATAATCCGCGCCGTCCGGTAAATACGGTAAAACAAAACCGAGTTTATCCCTTACATCATTAGATGCTGCATCGACATCTGTGCCCCAATCAAATTGGAGGAAGATATTGGAAATATTCTCTGAGGTCTTCGAAGTTATTTTATCGAGATTATTGACCGTTCCGAGAGTCTTCTCCAGAGGTTCGGTGATCTGTGTTTCAATCTCTTCGGGTCCGGCACCCGGATAGGTCGTCAGCACGATCATCATCGGAAAAGTAATATTGGGAAAGAGATCGACCGGTAAATTCATTACGGAAATCGCCCCGAAAATAATAACTCCCAAAAACACCATTGAAACAGCAAGCGGTCTTTTTATTGAAAGATCCGTTAAATTCATCACTCACCCCTTACGATTGGTGCCACACTCTCTCCGCCCGCCAGCCGTTCCTGTCCTACAATAATAACCGCTTCACCCGGTTTGACTCCGGAGATGATTTCAACGTTCTCATCACCGACCAAACCGATCTTGACGTCCCGACGTTCTGCCTTGTCATTTGACACCACAAAGAGATAGTCATCGAGCAGGGCGTCGCGCGGCACAGCGATTACATCTTTCTTTTCGTCGAGGGTAATGGTAATCCGCGCCGTCATCCCGGGTTTCAACAGCTTTTTACTGTTCTTAACAACCGCTTTCACCGCAACGGTCCGGGTTCTGGGGTCGATCACCGGACTGATCTCTGATATCTTACCGCTGAATACATCATCAGGAAACGGATCCACCCTTATCTCCACCCTGCTTCCCTTGAAGATAGAACCTATCAGGTCTTCTGCAATGTTAAAAACCACCTTGACCGTCGAGAATTCAACAACCATCGCCACCGGTGTCTGCGGGGTCACCATGGACCCGACATTGACGAGAATTCGGGCGACATTTCCGGAAATCGGAGCTTTAATATACCCTTCTTCATAATTAAAACCGACCGTTTCGTTCCTCAACGCCATAAGGTGGGTGTTTTTGGCGACATAACTTCCTTCTTTGACATAAATTCTGGTGATCCTGCCCATGGTCTCTGGAAAGACCTGTGCTGTTTTATCGGCATTGATTGTGCCAAGGAGTTCGTAAGTGTTTTTGACATCGCCTCTCTTCACACGAACAACCTCGACCGCGATCTCCGCCACCTCCTCACTTGCCCGGGAGCCGCTCTTCAATACCGCGATTCTGATTATGAAACCGATAATTAAAACAGCAATTATTATCAATGTAATAAAAACTTTGCGCATCTATTCCTCCTTACCGATTGCTTTCTGAATCTCAGCCTTGGAGCTATAATAATCCTTCAATGCTGAGAGGTAATTTGTTCGTGCCTGCATTGCGGCAAGCTGGGCATCCATATATTCAAGATTTGTCGCAAGCCCGTTCTTGTAACGTTTTTCAATAATTTCAAATGCCTTTTCCGCCTGACTTACATTCTTTTCGGCGGTGAGGAGTGCCTCTTTTGCCGCAACAAAATTCAAATATGCTTTTTTGACTTCAAGCCTTATCGCCTTCTTCAAATTTTCCAGTGCAAGCTCAGCCTCCCGCAATTGCAACGCCGCATCTCTTTGCTGGTAGAAATTTTTAAAACCGGTGAATATCGGAACCTGGAAACCGATGTTGAATATAACATTAGAACCCCATTCGCCGCTCGTAAAACTGAATGGTTTTTTACGCTCATAGGTCGCTCCGGCGACGACCACGGGAAGATTGGAGCGACGCATAATCGCTTCGTTCAACCGTGCGATTTCCTTTACTTTCATCAAATTTTTGAGCTCTATTCGATTAAGGAGTGCTTCGTCGACCAACTCCTCAAGAACAAAATCTTCATCAACCATCTTCAGCTCTCCGGAAATAGTGAAGTCGGCTGCCAAATCCATACCCAGCAGCATCTTGAATCCCTCACGGGCGAGATTTAATCCGTGTTCGGCCTTGATGACCCGGGGTTTTAAATTTGAAACCTGAACCCGCGCCCGCAGTAGATCAAACTGCGATACCAGCCCTGCTTTATAGCGTTCTTCAACAGCCCGGGCATGGCGCTTAAGCTGAGCAAGGCTCTTTTGTGAAACCTGAACCATGTCTTCGAGCACCAGAAGACCGTAAAAAGCATCGCTCACAGCACAACGGAGTTCTTGCTTTTTACGAACCAGTTTGAGCTCGGCGATCTCTTTCCCCAGATCAGAAATCTTATAAGCATTATAAATCTTACCCCAGGCAAAGAGCACCTGCTGCAGGGAAACCTGCAGACTGTAGTTTTCATTCTGTCCCATTGGTATCGGCATACTGTCAAGCTGAAACACCGGGACATCGGTCAGATAAGCGTATCCGCCGGTTGCGGAGATGCTGGGATAAAACGCCGAGATTGCTTTATTGACACCGGTCTGTGCTCTTGCATACTCGAGCTCAAGCTGCTCGATTTCAGGATTATTCTCCAATGCATAATCAACCGCCTGAACCAAAGTGAAATGGAGGGTATCACCACCACTGATACTTATAAGCAAAATTAAAATTACTGACATTGTCGCCTCCTTATATATTCAGGGTAAAATTAATTTCAGCCCGAGACCGTTTTCCCATATCTTTTCATCCTTGTCGTAAAATCCGTATTTATAAATATCTGAGCTGGCAAGGTAATTATATCTGCTGGAAAATTCTATCCCGATGAATCTCAACGGAATCAATTGTAAGGTAAATCCGCCGATAAATCCTATATCCCTTTCCTCCATCTTCTCCCCACTGGGAAGCGTGATGACCTCATCATTCAAAAATCCCTTCCAGAGATATATCCCGATCCCGGTCTCTGCGGAAAGTCTGACCCACCTTGAATGTATAAACGGCAGGATGTCGAAACTGGTGCAGAGGGTCAGTGGAAGATATTCATAACGATACGTGCCGAAAGTCGAGGATCTCTCGAAACTCAACTTCGTCCCTCTGACCTTTAATCCCAGATGGGGAATAAAATCCCTCATTTCAAACTCACCGCTGAAAGACCACTGTGTTTCTGTCTCTTCCTCATCCTGGAAAAGCTGAAAAACGGAATAGTTCGGTCCCAAGGAAAATTGAATATGCCCACCTTCCTGAATGGCGAAAACGAGAATGAGCACATTCGTAAAAAGAGCATACATTCTACCTCCTTTGCTTTAGCCCTTCAAAAAATAACTGCAGAACGACCTCTGAGCCGAAATCGGCTTCGGGTATGATTAAATTCCCCAAAAAAACAGTCCTCATCGTAACGAGAAAATAGAACGCCGCGACATCCGGATCCACCTCACGGAATTCGCCCTGCTCAATACCTTGCTTGATGATCCGGCTGAGGCTCTTTGTCATCTCAGTCAATCTGGGAGTTATAATCTGCTTCAACTTCTTTAAAACCTTGCTCGACAGATGAATATTCTCAAATGTAAACATCGGGTGGGAAACTTTCATCTTTTCTAAATAATTGACAAAACTCTCGGAAATTCGATTCATCTTTTCGGTCGCCGAGCCCGGCTGGACCGCGATCCGGTTGAATAATGCTGTCGCATTGTTGAGGTGTTCGTTTATTGCGGCGATATATATGGATTCTTTATCATTAAAATAGAGATAAACCGTTCCCTTGGCGATATGCGCCGCCCTGGCGATATCCTCGACCGTGGTCCTGAAATACCCCTTTTTCGAAAAAATCCTCAGGGCGCACTTTATTATCTTATGCCTGACTGTTGTCTCTCTCTTCTTCATAATTTTATATATATTTTGACCATCTCACTCAAAAAAGGTTTATTCTGACTGACCAGTCAGTCAGTGTACATTATATCCGAAAACAAAAGAATGTCAAGTTAAAAATGCACCCCTGGAAATTCGCGGTTGACTTTGAGTGATTTTTCAATAAAATAGTATAGTAAAAAGGAGGTTGTATGGTCGAAGGAATGGAAAGGAAACTTAATCCTGGTGATGTTCTATTTGAAGAAGGTGATAAGGGTGATGTGATGTATCTTATTCGCGAGGGAAAAATAAAGATTACCAAAGGGAAAGGTGAGGATGAAAAAGTCCTGGCAGTGCTCAAAGAAGGTGATTTTTTCGGTGAAATGGCGATTATCGACGGTTCTCCCCGCTCAGCCTCAGCGATCGCGACGACCCCGGTCTCCCTGCTGGTCATCGACAAAGAAACCTTCAAATCAAAGATTAAAGAAAACCCTCTTATTGAATATGTACTGGAAACACTCTCGAGAAGGCTGCGCACAACCGACGAGCAGATAAGATTATTAACCATAAAAAGTGAAGAACGAAGGGTTGTGGCGTATATAATAACCAAAGCCAAGGAAATCGGGAAAAAGACCGATCAGGGCATCGAAATCAGCCCCTTCTCTTATGAGAATCTTGCTCATATTACGGGTATTGAAGAAGGAAAGATCAAGAACTATGTCGAGAATCTGGAAAAGGCAAACTTAATTACGCTTAAGGATAATGCTGTAATAATCAAAGGAATTGAAGATTTAGATGATTATCTGAGATATATCGCATTAAAGGAGAAATTCGAAAAGCCGTAATCAATAATTCCGATTAATCTGCGCGCCGAAAAAACTCATTTAATCTAAATCAGGAGAGAATATTTGCAAAAGAGAAAGGAAGAGGAAAGTAGATTCAAGGAATTGAGTGTTTTATTAACCAAGGCGGAGGTTTTAAAGAACCACAAGGAATACGCCGCACTTTCAAAAGAGTATAAAAAGCTGGAACAACTCATTCAAAGATACGAACAGCATGATAAACTCTTAAAAGAGATAGAAGACGTCAAAAAGATACTCAACAGCGACGATGGAGAACTGAAAGAACTCGCAGCGGTTGAACTGGAGAATCTCAAGAAGAAAGTGAAGAACATAGAATTCGAAATCGACGAACTGTCCAATCCGGATTATGAAGAGTATAAAAAAAATTGTATCATCGAACTTCGTGCCGGAACCGGCGGTGATGAAGCATCCCTTTTCGCCGCAGATCTCTTTCGAATGTACACCAAATATATTGAGAAGAAAGGCTTGAAGTTCGAGGTGCTCTCTTCGCATCATAGTGATATCGGTGGTTACAAAGAGATTATCTTCCTCGTCTCGGGTGAAAATGCTTATAAATTATTCCATTTTGAAAAAGGCGTCCACAGGGTCCAGAGGGTGCCGATAACCGAAACCGGCGGCAGAATCCATACCTCGACGGTGACCGTTGCAGTCCTTCCAGAAATCGAGGAAACACAATTCGAAATAAATCCCAATGATTTGAAGATCGACACATTCCGCGCCGGCGGTCACGGCGGTCAGAATGTAAATAAGGTCTCTTCCGCGGTAAGAATCACCCACATTCCTTCAGGTATCGTTGTAAGTTGTCAGGATGAGCGTTCCCAGCATAAGAATAGAGTGCGGGCGATGAAAATCTTACGAGCCCGTTTGGCTGCGATTGAGCAGGAGAAGAGACAAAAAGAGATAGAAAAACAACGTCGTCAGCAGGTGGGAACCGGTGAAAGGAGTGAAAAAATCAGAACGTATAATTTCCCGCAAAACAGAGTGACGGATCACAGAATCGGACTCAGCCTCTATAATCTGGATAATATTCTTGAAGGAGACCTGGATCCGATCATAAAAAGCCTTGAAGAATATGAAAAACGCAGTAGCACAAGTAAGTAAAGAGTTGAATATATCACGGGCAGAAGCCGAATTGATTGTCGCCGCGCTCCTTGAGAAACCGAGGTTCGAACTCTATTTGAAAGGAGAACTCGATGAACCGCGACGCCGTGCTTTGAAGATAAAAATCATGCAACTGCGTAAAGGGATACCGCTTGAATATCTTACCAAAAAAGTCCAATTTTTAAATTATACTTTGAATATCTATCCGGGCGTCTTCATCCCCAGGCTCGAAACAGAATATTTTGTTGAAATAATCGGCAGGCTCGTGAAGAAAACACCCGTCGCGATCCTCGAAATCGGAACAGGTTCAGGCGCCCTGGCTATCGCCCTTTCTTCGTTGTTCCCGAAGAGTTCCATCATCGCCACCGACATATCCCCTGCCGCACTCAGCTGTGCCCGCCAGAACATCAAACAATACAATCTTGAAAAGCAGATCAAACTTGTCCGTGGTGATATGTTGAACGCCTTCTCGACGCCATTCGATTTAATCGTTTCAAATCCGCCTTATATTCCCGATTCACGCCTCAAATCCCTGCCTGACAGCGTAAAATATTTTGAACCGATTCTGGCGATAGCCGGTGGTAAAAACGGTATTGATTTTACAAAACGGATGCTTTTGCAAGCCGTGAAACAAATCACTCCCGATGGAATGATCGCCGTTGAAATCGATGAAGATGCGGTCGATCCATTGAAGGACTTTATCCAATCAGACCTCTCCGCAAAATTCCTGTTCAAAAAGGATTTATTCAACAGGAATCGTTATCTTTTTATAGGAAACTTTAATAATGAAAAAAGTAAAGATAGTAATTAATTTAAAGAAAAAATCTGCAAGCCGTATATTAAAAGATACCAAGGCATTATTGAAAGCAAACGGATTCACTTTTTCAAAAAGACCGGATTTTGTGATCGCCATGGGCGGTGATGGAACATTATTACATGCCGCCGCACTTTATTGCAAAAAAGGAATACCGATTCTCGGAGTGAACTCAGGCGGTCTCGGCTTCCTTACTGATGTGACATTAGAGCAGCTGCCGGATATGCTTATGCGAATCAGAAGGAAGAAATTTGTCCTGGAAAAAAGGATGATGGTAGCCGCGAAGTTCGACAAAACCATCCTCTATGCCTTGAATGATCTGACGATAATAACAAGAATACCCGGCCGGGCAGTGGAATTCCTCGCCGCCATAAATAATGAATATCTCTGTCGGTTCATCGCCGACGGCATAATAATCGCCACACCTACGGGTTCAACGGCTTATTCCTTAGCGACAAGCGGTCCGATCCTGCAGCCCCATACTGAAGCGATCATCGTAACGGCGATCGCACCCCATACCCTTTCCGTAAGGCCCATTGTGTTGCCCGCCGACAGCACGGTTGAGATAACGGTCGGTAAAAAAGGTAAAGCCGTTCTTGTGGCTGACGGGCAGAGAAGTAAATCCGTAAAAAACGGTCAAACGATAAAATTCAAAAAGGCGAAATTCCATGTAACTCTCATCAAACCCCACCATACAACCTTTTTCAAGACCCTGCGCGAAAAGATGAAATGGGGAGGCAGGGAGGATGCTTAAGTTATTAAAGGTCAAGAACTTTGCACTGCTGGAAGACCTCACCATCGAATTTGAATCCGGTTTGACCGTAATCACCGGTGAAACGGGAGCGGGAAAATCGATGATCGTCGAAGCCGTCGCCACATTGTGCGGCAATCGGATGGAAGAGGTATTGATCAGAAGCGGCAAGAACTTCGCCGAAGTGACCGGAATCTTCAGCATAACTCCGGTACTGACGAAGAAGCTGGAAAAAGCCGGGATTGAAACGGATTCGGAAATGATTATAAGACGCAAAATCGAACGTGGAAGAAGACAGAACGCATATATAAACGACCAGATTGTAAGCCTGAATCTGTTGCGGGAGATTTCACGTGAAACAATAGATCTCATCGGACAATATGAACATCAATCTCTCTTTTATCCGAAAAATCATCTGGTGCTTCTGGACTCATTCGCCGGCGTCGATAATTTAAAGAAGGAATATAATACCAACTACTCTGAATATCGCAGACTGCAGGGGAAATTACAGGAACTTCTTGAAGCGGTAAGACAGAAAGATGAAAGGGTAGAATATTTGAGGTATCAAATCGACGAGATTGAAAAGGCGAATATCCAGCCAGGTGAAGAGGATGAATTGCTTGAAGAACAGAACCTACTCGTGAGCAGTGAGAAACGCACCATACTCTCCACGGAAATCGTGAACAGATTGTATGAGGCGGACGGCTCGATAATTGAAAATCTGGCTGCGGTGAAAAAGTTGTTTGATGATCTCTGTGAATACGACCCCAAACTTTCACAGAACAGTAAGGAACTGGAAACCGTCATTTCCTCAATCGATGAAATTTACAGACAAATCAGCAGTTATCGCGAACAGATAGAATTTTCCGAAACAAGACTCGACTATGTCCAGGGAAGATTGGAAACAATAACAAAGATAAAGAAGAAGTATGGAAAGAGCCTCGATGAAGTCTATGATTATCTGCTGACCGTAAAAAAAGAATTATCTATGATAGAAACACGTGATGAGGAAATAAGCCGGGTTAAAAACCAGATTACCGACATCGAAAAGAAATTGATGAAACAAGCCGATGAACTTTCGGCGCGGCGACGGACGGCTGCGGAATCATTGAGAAAAAAAATTTTGAATATCCTGTCACAGCTGGGTATGAAAAAAGCCGATTTTGAAATTTCGATAAATCATAAAGAACTTGGAGAAAACGGTAAAGAGGATGTTGAATTTTATATTTCGACAAATCCCGGCGAGGAATTGAAACCCCTGAGGAAAGTGGCTTCAGGTGGAGAAACATCACGGATTATCCTCGGGCTCAAAACAATATTGTCCGAAGTCGACAAAATCCCCACCATCATATTTGATGAGGTCGACACAGGCATCGGCGGCGGCATTGCGGAAGCCGTCGGTGACCTCCTGGCGAAAATCAGCAGACAACACCAGATCATCTGCATCACCCATCTCCCCCAAATATCGATATTCGCCGACAGTCATATCCTCGTCGAAAAAAAGATCAAGGGAAAAGAAACCTTTACGAAAGTCACGAAACTGGATAAAGAAAAAAGAAAGCAAGAGGTCGCCAGAATGCTCGGCGGCAGGGAAATAACCGAAAAGACAATCGAACACGCCGCTGAATTTCTGGAAAGAAGGCGGAAACGATGAACCGGGAACAGAATATCAACGACATCATCAAACAGGGAAAAGGATTGACCGCTGTTCTGTTCAACAGTTCTATCACCGTAGCCAATGTTATAACGGTCTCAAGACTTCTCCTTCTTCCGTTTATAATCTATTTCATCATCACCGGTCAGCGGACCACCGCCTTCATCATATTGCTGATCTCCCTGCTTTCAGATGCGGTCGACGGTTACCTCGCAAGAAGATTAAAGCAGGAATCAGAAATAGGAAAATATCTTGATCCGCTGGTCGATAAAATTTCATTAACTACGGTGTTGATTACACTTTTTTTGATCAAAGCGATACCCTTATGGGGGATTATAATTATCGTATTAAGGGATGTCCTGATTCTTATAGGAAGTTTTGTCCTGTTGAAGCATAAGTCGAAAGTTTTCAAGTCCCATGTCGTCGGTAAAATCACCGGAGTAATTCTCGGAGCGATAATCTGTTCCTTCACATTGAACTGGAACAAGTTAGGGGAAATATTACTCTACATAAGCATACCGGCGATAGTGGTGTCATTCGGGATTTATCTGAAAAGATACATAAGTACAATGAAAGGAGCAGAATGAAGCCAATATTTTTTACAAAGATGGAAGGGTCGGGAAATGACTTCTTGATTATTGATAATTACAACGGTTTGATCAACGAAACACTCACCGCTCCGGAAATCCCCGGCCTTGTCAAAAAAATAGCAAATCGCAATCTCGGTGCCGGGGCTGACGGTGTGCTTTTCGTTGAACAATCAAAGGATTTCGCATTCGGTATGAAATACTTCAACCGTGATGGAAGTGAAGCGGAGATATGTCTCAACGGTGCACGATGTATCGTCAGTTTCGCCCATAGACTGGGATTGATTCAAGAAAAAGGAAAATTCCTGTCGGCTTCGGGTCCGTTGGGGTTTTATTATAAAAACGGGAATGTTAGTATTGAAGTACAACCGCCGGTCGAGATCAAGTTGAATTTCAGTTTTACGATGAAACGAAAGAAGTACCGCGCCAATTTCTTGAAACTCGGTGTGCCGCACTGCGTGATCTTTGTGGATTCTTACGAAAAGATAGACGTCAAAGAGTTGGGGCGTGAAATCCGCAATCATCGTACTTTCAAGCCCGACGGCGTGAACGTCAATTTTGTGAAGGTCGAGAACAACAACTCTCTGTTCATCCGAACCTACGAACGCGGCGTGGAAGACGAAACATTATCATGCGGTAGTGGCGTCCTGGCGTCCGCATACATCGCGACAAAACTCTTTCTTACGGAATCTCCGGTAACCTGCAAAACCCAGGGCGGTGACCTGCTTGTAACGATAAAGGACAAACTCTATCTTGAAGGACCGGCGCGTGTCGTATACGACGGAGTATACTATATAGAATAGCGACCGATCATCATCTCTTCAGGGTTCTTAAAGTTCTGATTTTGTTCAGCGGTTCAGAAGAACACGTTCAATTCGGGGTAGAGCCCATATAAGTTCTTCTTTTTTTATGGTCAACGGCGGGGCGAACCGGACGACCATCGCGTGGGTCTCTTTCGCAAGAATCCCCTGGTTCATCAATTTCTCACAGTACGGACGTGCCTTCTTCTTCAATTCAACGCCGATCAATAAACCCTTACCCCTTACTTCTTTAATAATCGGGCTCTTAATCTTACGCAGTTCCTCCATAAACCAGTTTCCCAGACGGAAGGCGCGCTGAGCCAGTCTCTCTTTAAGGATAACCTCAAGCGCTGCAATCCCTATGGCTGAGGCTAAAGGGTTGCCGCCGAATGTGGAGCCGTGGTCACCGGGATGGAGTACATTCATAATCCGATTATTACACAGAATCGCTGAAACCGGATAAAAGCCGCCGCTTAAGGCTTTACCCACGATGGTGATATCGGGTTTCACCCGCTCATAATTACAGGCGAATAATCTACCGGTGCGGCCGAGCCCGGTCTGTATTTCATCTGCAATGAATAAGACATTATTTTTCTTACAGATCCTGGCGCATTCCCGAAGGTAACCGTTGTCAGGAACAATCACACCTCCCTCACCCTGAATCGGCTCAACCAGGAAACCGACTGTATTCCTGGTGATCGCCCTGCTCAAAGCCCGTGGGTCGTTATAAGGGATGATCTTAAAACCGGGAGTAAACCCGCCGAATCCTTCGCGGTATTGTGCTTCTGATGAGAAACCGATGATCGTTGTTGTTCGACCATGAAAATTATTTTCACAAACAATAATCTCCGCCCGATTCTTTGTAACCTTTTTCTTCAAATACCCCCATTTCCGCGCCACTTTAATAGCGGTCTCAACCGCCTCGGCACCGGAATTCATCGGCAGAGCCTTTTCATAACCAGTGAGTGTGCAGAGTTTTTTCAAAAAAGGACCCATCCGGTCATTATGGAACGCCCTTGAAGTAAGGGTCAACCTCGCCGCCTGTTTTTTCAACGCCTTGACGATATGCGGATGACAATGTCCCTGATTAAGAGCCGAGTACGCACTCAGCATATCAAGATACTTATTCCCTTCGACATCCCAGACCCACACTCCTTTTCCTTTTGTCAGAACGACCGGTAAAGGTTTGTAATTGCGGGCGCTGAATTTCTCGGTCAACTTTATAAAAGCCTTATTTTTTTTCATAAATCCTCCATTCTGAATAAATTCCACTACGTCAGATTATACTTAATTTTGCTGATTTTTCAAGAGAAGACAGAGGATTTTATAAACGCAATTTTATCGCTGCAATGCAAAGCAGAACAGAAAGCACAAGGGTAATAATTGAAATAACCGAACCGATGTTAAAATACGGTGATATGTACTTGAAGACGACTTCGTGATCGCCCGCCGGAACATGTACGGCGCGAAACGTATAATCTGCGCGATAAAGCTCTTGTTCCTTTCCGTCGACAAAGACCTTCCAGTCAGGATGCCAGTTGTCTGCAAGCACCAGAAATCCCGGATAAGGAGTCTCAATACCACAAACAACCTCATTGGCGGAATACTTTATGATTTCAGCCGGCACCATGGGCAGACCTCTTTTCAATCCGGAGACCGACGGTTCTTTTTCAAGAATCACCGTCGCCTCTGGTTCATATTCCGGAGATTTCAGAATATCAAGAATCGCAGAGTCTTTCGCAACCAGATAATCAGAAACAAGATAAGCGCGCGGCAGAAAACCGCTGTTTCTGTAAACCGAATATTGCCGTCCCCTGAATACAAGGTTGAATTCAGAAAAATATTCTCTCAATCCGATGATCGTCTGTTGCGATTGCGGATCATATCGTGAGATATCCTCCGGCAGTATCGGTCCGATAATATATTTTATATTAAGCATATTAATGAATTTATAACAGAACCGATCAGTGGAATCCGTCTGTCCCGGAAGAGTAAAAAGATTAGCCGGGCTGAACATAACACTCGTGCCGGCACCGATAAAATCCTGATAGCGTTGAATGGGATTGGGAATATAGCCTCCGACGCTCTGGATGTCGTGATACAAAAAATACAGATCTCTCGCATGTTCACAGTATAAAGTCGGAAAAACCCTGAATACAGCCTTGTCCTTTTTTATGAATCTCACGACATCGTCTGCAGCATAATATTTTGCCGGTGCGGGTGCCGACGGTAGAAACTTTCTCATAAGCGGCAGTTGATCAAAAAGTGTTATTATTATCGCAATAACGGCGAAGTTCCACAGCCTGAGCCGTTTGTTCAATCCGAGAAAGACCACTGCAAGAATCATGACTGAAAAGAGCAGGCTCCGCCAGATCCCCATGAGGAAATTGGGGAAATTTTTGGAAATAAGCATAAGTTTCATCTCGGCTGCTCTCTTACCCCATTGATTGATTAACTGGGAACCAAAGGATTGCTGCATTGATGTCACAATCGAATCACTGCCTGCGGCACAGATCAGACCGGTAATGAGTAACGCACCTGCTATGATACCGCTGATTATTAAAAAGTTGCGCTGTACAAATTTCCGGTTCTTGATTTTATCCGGGTGGACGATTAAGTTGTCAAACCCGATGGTTCCAAGGACCACAAATGCGAAACTTACAAGATAAAAAATCAATGAGGGTGCACGTGTCAATTTAAATCCCGGTACCAGAGTATAAAAGATACGAAATACCGGTGTCGCACCACCGAGTGCGACAAGAAGAGCAATCAAGGATGCAATGGTATAAAATTTAACATACCTCTTTTTCCAGAAAAGAATGATCGTAAAGACCGACAGAATAAGGGCAAGCAGTCCGAAGTACTCAAGATGTATCTTGAAAGTGTTGAATCCCCAATAATTATCGAGTATACCTGAATATCCGGGAATGACAAGGTCGATCAATTCCAACGGCGGCATTGCCCAGGATACCGCATATTCATACCCGCGTTCCACGCCCCGGGCGACAATCCCCAGACCGCCCAGAACCGGCAGCCAGACCGCAGCCATCAGTAAACAGAGCACTGCAATCGAGAAAACTCCGTACCCGACAAATCGAAAATAATCTTTTTTGCTCAGTTCTTTACGCCGACTGATGAAATAATAAAGAACATAGCAGAGGATGAACAAAAGACTGTAGTAAGTTATCTGAAAATGGCCTTCATAAAATGTGAAGGCAGCGGCAAAACTGAACAGCAGGAAGAACAAAATCTTTTTTGTCCGCAATCCGCGGTGTATGAAAAAAATCAAGAGAGGAAACATCGCGACACTTGCGGCGCGTCCGGCATGGCCCGCCATGGGAGTCGTGGCAAGATTACCGATGAACTGATAGATGACGGCACCCACTGCAGCGCTGTACTGCGACAGGCCGATTTCTTTTAAATAAAGATATGTCCCGAGCCCGGCGAGAAAGAAGAAGATGATGAATGTCAATGCCAGAACGACATGCGGCGGGATGAATACTCTTAGCTGAGCAAGCGGTGCCAGAGGTCCTCCAACAGGTGAACCGAGCACCGGAACACCGCCGAAAACATGAGGATACCACAGGGGCATTTCCGGCTGTTCCACGGTCCACGCTTCAAACGGGTAACCGCCGTTCAAATAATCAGAACCTCCGATCATCTTATTGCTATTCAAGAAAGAGGCGAAGTAAAGAAGCGGCAAGAGAAAGAGGAGAATAATAATGATTTTATCCCATTGTTTCTCAATAAAGAACGGCTCCGCGGAAACAGTCGTCTCTTTTTTGTTCTTTATCTTCCTCTTTTTCTTCTTCTTTCCCATCGCTATTTAGAGTATAGATAAAATCCGGTAAGAGTCAAGATATGCCTATTCATCCGATTCTCCTTTTTCCTTCCGCTTTTCTCTTCACCAGGAGACCGATGAAAAAGACGACTACCTCAAAGACGGTTATCCAGACCCGCGAAATAAAACTGATTGCAATCGCAAGGGGGGTCGGCAGAAGAGGCGACAGAAGTAAAGTCATCATACCCTCACGCACACCGAGGCCACCGGGAGCGAAAAGAACGATGAATCCACTCATCCAGGACAGAGTGTAAGCACCCCCCAGATTGAATATTTCACCAAAGGAGATCGGCATAATGGCGTTTATCAAAAAATAGAATCCAATGATCTGGGCGCACCATAAACCGAAAAAATATACTGATAAATTAAGCAGTTTTTTATATTCAATTGTAAGTTTGATTTCTGGTTTCTTCAATACCTTCAGACCGAAATTCGTCAATCTATTGAGAAAATAAGGGTGAAGCATAAAGAGAAGCACGACTACAATCAAGATCAATATCAAAGGATTTACAGAAACAGCTTTCTGGGTAAGTGCAATCGCGCTCAGAAATATAATCATACTGGTCAGTAAGAGCAGACAGGTTTCAATGATGACGCTCAGGAAGACGATACCACTATTCAGCTTCTTTGTTTTGCAGAGGTAGACACGACCGAGGGTATACCATATACCACCGGGAACATATTTTGCCAGCTGGGAGGTCGTAATAATCCAGAACGCCTCGCTGAAACGTATATCTTCACCCAATTCCCGCAATATCTTCGCCCAGACGAGGACAAAGATGAGAAGATAGATAGACAGCCAGATAAAAGAAATGGCGAGTTCAGCAAAACCGAAGCGTAATTTTGAAAAAGGAATTCTCTGCCAATTAGTCACCAATGTGGTAATAAGAAAGTAGAAAATCAATAAAATAATGAGTACGGAAACAATCCGGCGGATGGTCTGCATATTATAAATATATATCAATTGCTGGGCTTGTCAACAACCGCCCGATATACGTGTCCGATTTATTGACAACAGTAGTGAATTTTATATAATTATAAAAAAGGAGGAAAATGAAAAAAATAGACTATACTTCACCGGAAATAGGTCCCAATGCAGAGAAATTGATTGAACGGGATAAAAAGGTCATGTTCGGTGCCCATACACGAACACGGGAAATCCCGCTTGTCGTCGATTATGCGAAAGGTGCACGTATTACTGATGTAGACGGTAAAACCTATCTTGATTTCGGAGCGGGATTCGCCGTCGTCGGTACAGGACACTGTCATCCTGAAGTCATCGCCGCGGTTAATAAACAGATGAACCGTTTAATTCATATCTCAGGCTGTGATTTTTATTATGAACCCCAGATTCAACTTGCTGAAAAACTTTTTCAAATCACTCCCGGTAAATTTGAAAAACGTGTATACTTTGGAAACTCCGGTGTTGAAGGCGTCTCCGCAACGATAAAGATCGCCCGTCACTTTACCCGCCGGCCGCGTATGATAAGCTTCCTCGGAGCGTTCCACGGCAGAACATTTTCCGGTATGTCCATGGCCGGCAGTAAAAAAATACAACGTGCTCATTTCTCACCCCTGATACCCGAGGTCACGCACACACCTTATCCCTATTGCTATCATTGTATTTTCAACGAAACATATCCCCATTGCATTCGAAAGGAATTCGAAGGTATTCCCCTGGTTTACTGTCTGTCATATTTAACCGACGTAATATTTGAAAGACTTATTGATCCGGAAGATGTCTCACTGGTCCTCGTGGAACCGATTCAAGGTGAAGGTGGTTATATCGTACCACCGAAAGAATTTCTTCCCGCCCTCCGTAAAATCGCCGATAAGTACGGAATAATCCTCGCTTTTGACGAAATTCAGTGCGGTCTGGGAAGAACCGGTAAATGGTTCGCCTGCGACCATGTAGATGTGGTGCCTGACATAATAATAATAGCTAAAGCAATCGCTTCGGGTCTGCCGATGAGTGCCACTGTAAGCCGTGCCGAACTACAGGATCCGGAACTTGACGAGCGTGCATGGCATCACGGTGCTCATGGTTCGACCTTCGGCGGCAATCCGGTTATAGCCGCCGCCGGTATCGCCTCCCTTAAATTAATAGAGAACGGTCTGATCGAGAACGCCGCAAAGATCGGTGAATTTTTAAAACAGGGGATGATTGAAATTATGAATCGACATACAATCATCGGTGAAGTACGAGGTCTTGGACTCATGGTCGGGCTTGAACTTGTGAAGGACAAAAAAACAAAAGAAAATTTCCCCAGGGTCGTGACTGATAACGGGAAGAACATCAAAGAAGTGATAACCGGGGAATGCTTTAAAAGAGGATTGATACTGTATGGCGCGGGCTTCAACTCCCTGCGTATGTCCCCTCCTTTAATCATAACCAAAGATGACGCAGAGGAAGCATTACGAATCATCGAAGAAGTCATCACCTGGGTGGAGAAACAGATTTTATGATCAATCCGACAATCTTCAGGGAATATGATATACGGGGTATCGCTGAAACCGATTTGACGGATGAAAATGTCTATCTCTGCGGTCGCGGATTCGGGAGCTATTATATCTCCCAGGGAACGAAAAAAGTAATCATCGGCCGTGATGTCAGGTTATCATCACCGAGGATTACCGAAGCACTGCAAAAGGGTTTGAATGATTCCGGTTGCGAGGTGATTGAAATCGGAGAAGTACCCACGCCGATCCTTTATTTTGCACTCTATTATTATAATATAGGAAGCGGAATAATGATCACTGCAAGCCACAATCCTAAGGAATTCAACGGTTTCAAAATCTGTTTGAACAAAAGCACCATCTACGGTGAAGAACTTCAGAAATTAAGGGGGATTATAGAAGAAAAGAAATTTTCATCAGGGAAAGGTTCGGTCGAGAAACGGAATATAATTCCGGCTTACATCGATCATGTCACTCAACAGGTAAAAATCAAACGGAAGCTAAAGGTGATTTTCGACACCGGTAATGGAACATGCGGGCCGATAATCGAGCAGATGATGAAAAGGATGCCTGTTGAATATGATATTCTCTTCAAGGAGCCCGATGGAAACTTTCCAAATCACCTGCCTGACCCGACAGTGGTCAAGCATATTTCAAAATTGATAGAGGCTGTAAAGAAAAACGAAGTCGATTGCGGCATCGGATTCGACGGTGACGGAGACAGAATCGGGGTGATCGATGAAAACGGTGAGATAGTATGGGGTGATATTCTTCTCGCGATCTACGCCGAATCGGTTCTGAAGATAATACCCGGGGCGAAGATAATATTTGAAGTGAAATGCTCCAAGGGATTGATTGAAAGAATTGAAGAATTGGGCGGCACACCTTTAATGTACAAAACCGGCCATTCTCTCATCAAGGCGAAAATGAAACTTGAGAATTCACCTTTGGCCGGTGAGATGTCGGGCCACATCTTCTTTGCTGATAAATATTACGGGTTCGATGATGCACTCTATGCCTGTCTCAGGTTGCTTGAAATATTGGGCGACAACGAAAAATTATCCGCATTAGCCAACAAAGTCCCAAAGTACTATTCAACCCCGGAAATACGGATTGAAACAACCGATGAGAAAAAATTCGAGATCGTCGAAAGATTCAAAGAATCTTTTAAAAAAACTTACAAGGTTATTGACATCGACGGCGTCAGGATAGATTTCTCTGACGGCTGGGGACTTATCAGACCGTCGAATACCCAGCCGGTGCTTGTCCTGAGATTTGAAGCAAAGACCGAAAAAAGGTTGGAAGAAATAAAAAGATTGTTTTTTGACAAATTAGAAAAAATGTAATAAAAATAATAAGGAGGTATTATGTCTGTTCTGTTCTGCACCGTGATTCTGTTGATTCAGACAAATGATCCATTCCTCCCCCGATGGATGACACCTGAAGAGAGCTTGATGATTGACAAAATCGGGCAGGGACATATCATCACCGCCCCTCCCGGTGGATG
Organism: candidate division WOR-3 bacterium; assembly: GCA_011052815.1. Lineage (NCBI taxonomy): Bacteria > Pseudomonadati > Caldifarciminota > Caldifarciminota bacterium. The sequence continues at coordinate 63,113 of DRIG01000095.1, forward strand.
GGTCGAAACTCCGGGTGAATTTGAACCGTTGAAAGGTGTCTTCATCACCTGGATATGGAATCAATACAATTCCGTATTCCGGGAGATAGTGCGTGAAGTCGTGGAAGTATCAAGGGTATATATTGTGGTTGGCTCGAGCAGTGAGCAGACCAACATCACAAATTATCTCCAGAGTAATGGTATACCACTTGATTCGGTGACATTCTACATCTGGCCCAGAAATTCAATATGGATGCGTGATTACGGACCCTGGTTTATCCGTAAAGAGGATAATTCAGAGGGGATTGTTGACTTCATCTATAATAGACCAAGACCGAGTGATGATACCATTCCCTGGCGTATCGGTCAGCAATGGGGGATCCCGGTCTATGGTTCACCCCTTACCCATCCCGGTGGCAACTTTATGGTCGACGGTCTGGGTACCGGGTTTTCCAGCAACTTAATCTATGATGAAAATCCATCATACACCCCTGAGGAAATCGATTCCCTTATGCTTGAATACAACGGCCTTGAACAGTTTATTGTACTGGACTCGATGATAACCGAATATACCAAACATATCGACCTCTGGGCAAAGGTACTGAATGATACGCTTGTGATGGTCGGCGAATATACCAATACAAACCATCCTGACTATCAAACGCTCAACAACAACGCCGATTCGATCTCCCGTTGTAAAAATCGTGAAGGTCAACCCTACCGTGTGGTGCGCATTCCCATGCCCTATTCCACCTCAAACGCTCCTCCTTCTTATCTCAACTCACTCTTTGTCAACAATAAAGTACTCGTGCCGCTCTGGGGAGAACCGGAAGATGATACGGCCCTCTTCATCTACCAGCAGGCATTACCCGGATACACCATCGTGGGAATCGACTGTTCTTCAATGGCGGGTTCAGGAGGTGCGATACACTGCATCACAATGCAGGCACCGAGCCCCAGATTCATACATATTCTCCATTATCCTTTAACAGATACTGAAGACACCTTGAATCCCTATCGTGTTCGGGCGCGTATAACCACTTCCAACACACTCCAGACCGATTCAACCGTGATTTTCTATAAAATCAACAGCGGTTCTTTCACCACCACTCCCCTCTCAGTGGTAAGCGACACACCGGGTGTCTATGCAGGCTATATACCCTCTCAATCCGCCGGTGACACAGTACATTATTATCTCCTTGTGAAAAACAACGATGGTGTCAGACGGACCTCACCGGTCCATGCGCCTGCACATATCTACTCATTCCTCGTGGGTCCTGACGCCGTTCCGCCGGAAATAATCCATACACCGTTGAGTGACCAACTCGTATCTAATTGGCCCGCTCATGTTACCGCCACGGTAACGGATAATTCAGGAGTGGACTCAGTAATTCTTGAATATTCAATAAACAGTTCTCCTCAGTCTCCGATATTGATGCAGAATACAGGCGGCGATCTCTACGAAGCGGACTTCGCGGGAACCGTCAATGTAGGCGATTCAATATTCTATCGTATAAAAGCGGTCGACGGTTCGGTAAATCACAATACAGCATACCATCCGCCTTCAGGTTACCATTCCTTCGCAATCATTGACAAAATTCCTGTCGGCATATGGGAGCCCGACCAGACACCAATTACAAGTACACCCCTCATAAACTTCCTCGACAGTGCGGGAATCGCCTATGAATACAACACCTCTTACCCGACATTTGATCTATATACCTGTATATTCATATGCCTGGGTGTCTACTCAAACAACTATCAATTGACCAATGCACAGGCGAACGATCTGGTTTCATACCTGAACAACGGCGGTAGATGCTACATGGAAGGCGGTGACGCCTGGTGCTATGATCCGGCAGGAAGTATCTATCGAAGTTATTTCGGAATAAGCCAGGTCGACGACGGCAGCACGATGACCGGTAATATCAACGGAGTCAGCGGGACATTCACTGAAGGGATGTCTTTCGCCTATGCAGGTGAAAACAGTTATATGGATCGGATCGCCCCTGTCTCACCGGCGTTTACAATATTCACGAACGGCGGATACAACCGCACTGTTGCATACGATGCCGGCACATACCGAACCATCGGTTCGTCGTTTGAACTCGGCGGCTTGACTGACGGCGCCTCACCAAGCACGAAATCAGAACTCATCCAGCAGATTCTTATCTTCTTCGGTATAATTGTCGGGTCAGAAGAAGAACAAAGATTCGAAAAATCCCAGGTCGACCTTACTTCTGTCACGCCGAATCCCGTACGCCGTGACGTTACATTCAATATCAGTCTTCAGAAAAAATCCGACGTCAGAATCGATATCTACAACGTACTCGGTCAGCGGGTTAAATCTCTGGAATTCAAATCGCTCAAAGCGGGCGGCCATAATATAGAATGGAATTTACACGACGATAGAAATAGAATGCTGGCGCAGGGAGCGTATTTCTACCGTGTTACAACGGATAAGGGAGTAACGACAGGAAAAATCCTTTTGATAAAATAATAAAGAAATCTTTAAGAATTACATACCGGGAATAGGAAAACCTGTAATCGATCGGAAACTTTCCCGGGTCGCTTCAGTTACCTTGCTCTTTGCGTCATTCAGGGCGGCGAGAATAAGGTCTTCGAGCATTGAAACGTCTTTTTCTTCGATTATCTGCGGATCGATCTTTACAGAAAGGACATTCTGTTCACCGTCCATCTCGATCTTCACCATACCGCCACCGGCGCTTCCCTCGATTCTTATCTTCCTCAACTCTTCCAGCAGTTTTGCCTGCAATTTCTGGGCTTCCTTTAAAATATCTTTCATCGTATCTCCTCTCCGTCAAAGAGAACCTTTATTGATTTCACCAGGTCATTATCAACCTTTTGTTTTTCAACGACCTCGACATGCAGTTTGACATCAGAGCCGAAGAGTTCCTGGAGTACGGCTTCAATCTTTTTACGATGATCAATCAACTGTTTTTTTGAAAATTCATTATCCACCAGAACAGTCACCCGATCATCAATCTTTTTTATTTCTGCTTTATGAATAATCCCCGCCAGTTTCGGACTTATCCTCTGTAGTTTTTTGAATATCCTGTCTCCGGGATCGTTGCTGTTCACATCCCCGTTCTCTTCAGAACCGGAATTCCTGATTTTCTTCGCTTCGTTCTCTCTTGTTCCACGTCCGGTTTCGGAAAAGATCAAAACCAACTGACTGAAGAGCAGTTCCAGAGCAATTCGAATATTGACCGACCTCCTGATGAGCTCTTCAAACCGCAGGCAGACTTCAAGAATATTTATAATGTCCGACTTGCTTAAACTCATCTTTCTCAAAAGTTCAATCTCCTCGGCATTCAGCTCTACAAATTCATCAGGGATATTAATTCTAAAGAGAAGTGCTGCTCGTGTAAAATTGGTGAAGCCACGATAAATTTCAAGTGGATCGGCTCCGTCTTCTATACCTTTATTCAACAAAAGAATAACCTGTTTTAAATCACCGGCGACGACTCCCTTTAGTATATCAAAATAAAAGCTGCTGCTTAGGAATCCTATCAGCTGAAAAACATCTTTCTCAGTAATTTCACCTTCTACAAACGACGCCAGTTGCTCAAGAATACTTTCACCGTCCCGGATACTGCCGTCCGCGCGAATGGCGATGTAGTGTAGAGCATTCTCCGTAATCTTAAGATTCTCCTTCCCGGCGATCAAAGCCAAGCGGGAACTGATTTCCTTAAGGGACAGTCTTTTAAAGACGAATCTCTGACAGCGCGACAAGATGGTCGCCGGAACCTTCATCGGATTTGTGGTGGCGAAAATGAAGATCACCTTTGGAGGCGGTTCTTCAAGGGTTTTCAATAAGGCGTTAAACGCCTCCTGGGTCAACATATGAACCTCATCGATGATATAAATCTTATATCGCCCGTGAATCGGTGAATATTTCACCCCTTCTCTTAAATTCCGAATCTCCTCAATACCGCGGTTTGAAGCGCCGTCGATTTCCACAACATCGATACTTCTGCTCAACGTGATCTCACGACAGGAAGTACATTTCTGACAGGGTTCGAGTGTAGGACCATTCTCGCAATTCAAGCTTTTTGCAAGAATTCTCGCTGTCGTCGTCTTGCCGACGCCGCGCGGACCCGCGAAGAGAAAGGCATGGCCTATTCTACCGCTTCTGATCGCACCCTTCAACGAAAAAACAATATGGTCCTGTCCTGTCAACTCATCAAAATTCTGTGGTCGGTACTTCAATGAAATAACACGATGTGCCATATTTACCTCATTAAATGGATATATTCAAATTCTCTTTTAACATCACATTCAACCGTAAATTTGCAGATAACCCTGTTTTGAAATTCAGATTGAATCGGTCGTGCACTCCCTTCGCCAGTCTCTCCAGGAACAGAAAGGCGAAGAGCTCAGACCAGGTTTCCTTATGACCGGCCCATTTCTACTTACCGCTGCTTCTTTCCAGACCTGACGGGGTTTGTAGCTGGTACCATCATAAGACCCAATCCTCAACACTCTTCAACTCCTCACTGTCGCCCCTGAAAAGTACTGTCTCAAATGGAGCCTTCAGTCCCGCATAAGCGGATTTCGGGTCATCCGCCAAACGGCGGATTCAAGGCACCGCTAACTCCCCACTTAGCACGACCGAATCTATCGGACAAAATCCAATTTGTCAAATAAAAATTCGTTCGGTTTTATACCGCAGGTGCCGATTCCCAGCTTAACCAGTTTTGTCTGCAGATTCTCCACATTCTTTAAATTTATCTCAGCAAGTCTCTGATACTCAGGTGTTCGGATATTATGCACCAATTCCGACTCATGAGGCCAGTTATTGATCTTTATTATAACTTTCTTACAGATTTCCGGATTCCTCGTTATATAACTTAATGTAGCATCCAGTGCATTTTTTAATCGTATCCCTGCCAGTTTATTCTCTTCCTTGACATAACTCTTGCGCATTACAATCGCCGTATAGGGAAAAGACGACGAGATGATGTACATAGAAATAAGACCCTCAAAAAGTATCTTGTTTCCTTGATACAGCATATATCCTCGATACGGATCGATCAGATACACGGCATCCACTTCTTTATTCGTAAATGCGGTCGCAAGCTGTTCCGGTTCCAGCAGCACTTTTTTCACTCTGGTGATCTTCTCCTTTTCGGCAAGCTGGGAAAGAATCAAATCAACAATATACTCATCCTGTTTCAGATATCCCAATCTTTTCCCTTTGAGATGACCCAACCTTCTAATCTTCGATTTCTCGGGAACTATTATCGCGTCCAGAAGCTTACCCGACCTCAGTTCAAGAGAAGCACACACCTTCACCGTATCACCGTCGATCGCCGGGGAGAGCAGAAGGTTATACCACGGTACCGCGACAATGTCATAAAGGCCGTCTTTTAACCCCTGCAGGGGGTCTCCTGTAACCTCGACGAATTCCGGTTCGATCTTTTCGATGACAAAATACTGTCGTGACGTATCTTCTTCAGCGACATAAAAAGGTACTGAAGCAAATGATTTATCAACACCGATCTTTATCTGTGAGGGTAATGACTCTTTGTATTGGGGATAACCGACGACGAAGAGCAAAGCGATGATACCCAAAAAGATGAGAACATTCAATATTCTTTCTCTCGCCTTTATACTCATTGTTGCTCCTTTTGCAATTTGTCTGCCTTTGTAAGATACTCAAGCGCTTTTTTATTATTGCCGATTTCACGGTAACAGTAAGCGAGATTCGTCATCGCCTCGATATTTTTGGGACTGAGAACCAGAACCTTACCTTCATAGAGATCAATCGCCTTCTTATATTTCTTCAATTGTGTATAACAGACCGCCAGGTAGAACCACGCATAGATATCATCCTCTTTCAATTTTGTGATCGTCTCAAACTTCTTGATCGCCTCTTGATATTTCTTGGCTCTCAAAAACAATTCTCCGGCATAGAACAATGCATCCAGATCATCAGGAACAAAGGTAAGGCTGGTCAGTATGTTCTTTAAAGCCGTACTGTCATCGCGCAGATTATAATAAGCCATTCCCAGTAAGTAATAGGAACGCGCCAGACCGTCATTACTCTTGTAAAATTTCTCCAGTGCCCGTTCCACTGCACCCAGACCGCCGTCATGGCCGAGTTTTACCTTTACTATCTCATCGAGTTTTTTGCGGTTGTTTTTCTTGTCACGCCATAGTCTTAAAATTTCATGCTCCAGTTCTTTATCGGGTGAGGGAAGATTGGAGAATAAAACTTTTTTATTCAATTCATTTGTAGTTATGTAATTCTTTATAGCCTCCTCGAAGTACACCATACTACTGTCATATTTTTTGCTTTCGAACAGCGATTTTCCAATGAGAAAATGAACATCGGGATTATCTGGATCCACTTTCAATGCCTTTGTATACTGTTCTTTCGCTTTATCGATCTCGCCCGTTTGATGGTATATCGCGCCCCGCAGGGTGTATGTCCGTGCATCCGACGGATTAATCTTTTCGGCGTACTTCAAATCTTTCAAAGCATCCTCATACTTCCCTTTGGTAAATAAATCCCTTGCTGCATAGTAAAAAGGTTGATAATAATACTGTTCACTATTTGGTTGTTTGGCAAGCCATGTGGACATCTTTAATGAATCAATTTCAAACGCCTTGATTAAGGCGTCAGATGCAGGCTGCCAGTTTCCAAGTGCTATTTCACTTCCTCCCAAAATAGCGAAAAGTTCAAAGTTGCTGGGGTCATTCTTTATTCCCTCTAAGCAGACTGCTTTTGCCCGCTGAAAATCCTGTCGGTTGAAATATTCAATGCGTGCGGTATTCAGAGAAGGCGACGGGCACCCTATAAAAAGAACAATAAAACCCAACAATATCAGTTTCTTCATTTTACCTCCTTAATTACTATTCTATTTAATTTTTCGTGAAAGTCAACACCCAGATATAAGCTTCAAAAACCACTGATTTTCTAAATAAAACTCTTGATTTTTCGTATAATCAGCCTATTATTTAACCATATGTGGAGTCTCTGCATAATCAACTTCCTGGTTTCACTGTCTTTCAGTCCGTTTATAAAAGATTCTATTGTCTACGCCGTGGATATACCGACCAGGACCTTTATGGCACAATCTCTGAATGGAGAGATCGTCGATCACTGTATGGATAATTTCTTATATGCACTCACCGGTCGATACCTCTACAAAATAGACCCGGATAATCTGTCGGTCTGCGACCGAATACCCCTGCCCCAACGATTCAACCATCTGACCACCAACAAAGAAAAAATAATATTGATCTCTTCAGAGGAGATTGTTCTACTCAATAAAACCAATTTTGCCTTTGAGGCGGGCATTGGAATCGAACGAGGGGATTATTATCCTCTTGTCACTTCAGAAGGCAGCAGTATCGTAAGGCACGGTTCAAGAATTTACCTTGCAATTGATTCTGATAAAAAAAGTATTATCAAGATTTTCGACCTATCAAACGGAAGGCTCGTTAAAAAATCAACGCTCAGCCGTATTCTGGATTACCGGTATGATTCCAAAGAAAATCAATTGACCATCCTCGGATTCAATAAAAAGTTAACGATTTATACGCTCGGTCTTAAAAAGCGGAAAACGCTCAATCTAAATTTTCAGGCAACCGGATTTATAAAATATGACGGAGGTTATCTTCTGCACAACAAGGAAGGTCTGTTTTTTATCGACGAATCCGGCAGGCTGATTGATTTCCTGCCGTTATTAAATCAGAAGAAAGAAGAACTCGGGAAATTGCTCTTCCTCACTGAAAAAGGAATTTTATCCGTGGATTCTCTGACGCTCAGACCGAATTTCATTCTGAAGAACAGCGGGAAACTCAAAGACATTCTTTATGTCGATTATGTGAATTATGCTCTGGGAGTCGACGACGGCGGAAGATTCTATCTCATTGGTCTGAAAGACAGAAAGATCGAACCGATTATGAAACGAAAACCGGTCGTTGAAGAGATTAAACCGGTGGTCTCCGTAAAAAAATCCGATTCACTCTGGTATTTCCAGCTCGGCGCATTCAATAATTATGATAATGCATTAAAACTGTTCAATGAACTTCGGCAAAAGAATATTCCGGTCTTCATCGATTCAACCGGGTTATACCGTATCAAACTGGGAGGCTTTATAAAAAAAGACATCGGTATTGAAATCATTGAAAAATTACAACTCAACGGCTGGTTCATTTTCCAAAAAAAGCTCATCCAGTACGGAACGAGCAGGTTCTATATCGGCTCAGAAGAATATATATTAAAGAACGGTGTAATAACAAGGAGGAAGATATGAAAAAAATCATCAAGACCGACAAGGCACCTGCGGCAATCGGTGCCTATTCCCAGGCAATTGTAGCAGGAGATTTTGTCTTCACCGCCGGTCAAATTGCAATCTCACCGGAAACCAATCAGATGCTTGAAGGAGATGTGGCAGAACAAACAAAACAGGTGCTTGAAAACATCAAAGCCGTTCTCAATGCAGCGGGAAGTGATCTGTCAAAGGTGGTCAAGGCAACGGTGTATTTAACTGCACCCGAACATTTTGCTCCGATGAATGAAGTTTACAGTCGATACTTCGCTGAAGAACCGCCCGCCCGGGTCGCCGTTTTTGTAAAGTCATTACCTAAAAACGCCCTTGTGGAAATAGATGCAATCGCCTGTTTATAAAACGATCGAAAAAGAACTGGGAGTAAGATTCAAACGGCGGTCATTGTTGAAAAGAGCACTGACGCACTCCTCTTATATCCAGGATCAACCGACATCCGGTTTATCCTCAAATGAAGTGCTTGAATTTCTCGGCGATGCGGTTCTTGAATTAATTACAAGAGAATATCTGTACAAAAAATTTCCTGACGCGACTGAAGGAAAACTCAGCAAAATGAAGAGGAACTACACGAGCACCGATGCACTTTATCGTTTTGGAATGAGTTTGAATATTGGAAGATTTCTGCTGATGGATAAAGGAGAAGAACAGACCGGCGGTAGAAAAAGGGTTTCTAATATCGCCGGCGCAATGGAAGCGATCATCGGTGCCCTGTATCTTGATCAGGGATTAAGTGCCGTCAAAAAATTCCTCGACCGTACCCTATTTAGAAAAATAATTGCAGAACAGAAAGATTATAAATCATATCTGAATGAGTGGATAATGAAAAAGCAGTATACTCTCTCCTATAAGGTCATCAAAGAAACCGGACCTCAACACGATAAAAAATTCCATGTCGCCCTCTATGTGAACAACAAAAAAGTCGCTACTGGCTGTGGAGAAACGAAGAAGAGGGCTGAACAGAAAGCCGCGGAGAAATTTTTGAATAAATTATCCGTCACTCCTGATGAACACTAAAACCGGCGAAGTTCTTTTTTTGCCACACATCCTGATTCCCTATTCGGTTTTGTGGACCAGCAGGTAATAATATAAAGACTTTTCGGGCTTCATTTAAATTAAATCTTGACATGTTTGAAATTATATGTATAATCTCACAATATGCAGGATGTGGTTATTGGTTGCACCCCGTTAAGACTCTTTTTATCGTCGAGAAAATAGTCTATGTTAAAAGAGGAGGTGGTGCAAAATAAAAAAAGAAAAGTTGGAAGCAAAGACAGGCATAATAAAAAGGAGGTAAGATGAAATATGCCATAGCAATTGCGATAATGCTGTCATTGTCATTCGGATTGGTAACTGAATCATTCAGGTACCAATCAACCGCTCAGCTCTTTGAGGACGACTATGACCTGATCTTTGACCCGGCAAGGATTCCAGAGATTCAGGGTTCCCGTTTATGGACAGGTCTTGCGAATTTTGTTACAAGCGATGAAGAGCTCTTCTCCAACAACAGCCAGCCTTATGTTCTGCTCGGCGGTATGACGTACTTTAACAACCTCTACCCCGCGGGCGTCTATGACCGCACTTCAAGCAAAACCCCGTTCTATACCGGATTGAACGATCCTCTAGGTAATGAGATCTATGGAGAAGGAACAGTTACAAAAATCAACTGGAACAACCCTGATTCACTCGGGAATTATCAGGACCGGGAAGTGACTACTGAAACAAGAAAGGCATTCGATGCCTCGAATTCAAGTGATTATTATCTTGCTTTCGGTTACAAATCAGAAGGCTTCCGTTTTGGCCTGGGTTATATGCATACAGATTCAAAGACTACATACACAGACCCGAATGACAACTATGATTATCTGAACTATCTGGAAGACCTTTCTGCAAATGCCATAACCTACAAAGACAGTGCAACTTCAACGGGCGATGACATTCTGAAGTCGAGCGAAAACGAGATAATCTTCAGCGCCTGGATGGACAAAGAAGCAGTATCATTCGGAGCGTCTGTGAGCTACTCGATGCTCGGCTCAAGCAGCGAGGCGTTGATCAACAGCTATGAGGCAGAGTATTTTGACCCCTCGGCGCCCGGCCATAATTACATAATCACTTCAATCAATGATTCTTCATACCTGCCGCAATCAGGCAATGAAATCGATGTTGAATTCAAGGTATTCTACAATTATAACGAAAACGCCCAGGGTAGATACTACGGTGGTTTCTTCACCCGCTCAATGAGTTATGACGACGATGCCACCCAGTATTACTTTGAAACGATGGAACATGATGCGGATCCGGCGATGACCAATGATACGACAACAACCATAACCGATTACGACGGCAGCTTCAGTTCCACTGGTTTCCGGGTCGGGACAAAACAGCTCTTTTCAATCTCAGACCGATTCAGATTCGGCATCGGCTTACTGTGGAGTAATACCTCATACGACGATTCGACCACAAAGATGGATACATCAAGCTATGTCCACCGCTATGACGACGGTGACACCATTCCCTTGATGGATACCGTACTGACCCAGCGGTCGAGCGAGACCTGGGTGATGACCCGAACCGGCAGTGTCAATTCATTTGTGATTCCAGTGGGCGTTGAGTTCAACCTTGCCGACCCGGTCGTCTTCAGAATGGGTGCAATCCATACAATAGCAAAAAACAATCTAACCACATCATATATCCTGACTGACTGGGAAGCACAGGTCACCCATATCGTAGTCGATACCCTGGAATATTACTATTATCAGGATCCTTCGGAAAGACCTGAAAATACAAGTGAAAACGACGCATCAACTGTGGCTATGACTGACTACTACTATGGTCTTGGCTGGCAGGTGACCGATAACCTCCAGCTCGATCTAATGGGATTCAGGAATATCACAGACTGGGCGAACTGGAAACTATCAGCAACCTTCCACTTCGATTAATAAACAGCAGTAAAAAAGGGAAGGGTTTAAAACCCTTCCCTTTTTTATTAACCTACATCGACATTAAACTACATTATTTTATAAAATGGAATTAAATTCCTATCAGGAACTGATTAAAAAAATTTATTTTGATAAGGATTCAAAACGGGGAATTGCCGAAACATTCAACTGGTTCATCGAAGAAATCGGAGAACTCGCACAGGCGGTCAGAAAAGGTGACAGTAAAAGAATTAAAGAAGAATTCGCCGACTGCCTCGCCTGGCTTCTCTCTGTAGGTTCTATTCTGAACATCAATGCAGAAGATGCAATGGACAAATACAGACATGGCTGTCCCAAATGCAAAAAAACACCCTGTGAGTGCAAGGAAAACAGGCAATAGCGTTGTTTGGGAAGTCAGGTTAAAAGTCGGAAAGAAGGAGGTTTTATGATAGCCATTTTCCTCACTGCACTGTTTGGTCTGGCACCACCGTCCAATACTACGGCATATGATACTCCCAATGATGGTGGAGGATCGATAACCGTCGAATGGCAGCTTTCACCCGACGATGCGATTCTGGAGGGTTATGAAATATATCGCAGCGAAGACGGTATTGATTTCAAAAAAGTAGGATTTATCGGAAAAAACCGTCGGGTTTATAAAGATGAAACTGAAGACGGAAAAAAATATTTCTACAAAGTCGCCGCCGTCATTGATACGGCAAGAGCTTATTCTGAAGCGACTGGCGGTGTCGTAAGCAGTGCCCAGTGGATCGATCTCAACAAGATAAATATCTTCATCGCCCTTCTTATCTTCGGAAGCATCATCCTTTACTTTATCTACCACGCGCGCCGAGGTAAAGAATTTTATTTAAGAGAGATAGCTGGGTTGAAAGCCGTTGATGATGCGGTCGGTCGTGCTACAGAAATGGGAAAACCGATTCTCTACTGTCTCGGTCTGGGTTATGTGGAAGATATCGCCACCATCGCTTCATTAAACATTTTAGGTGAGGTGGCAAAAAAATGCGCACAGTACGATACAAAACTGATCTGTCCCAATGCCGACCCCATTGTCTACACTGTAGCACGTGAAATCGTCAAGGAGTCATATACCAAAGTGGGAAGACCCGACGCCTTTGACCCCGACAGTGTCTACTTCCTTACACGCTCGCAATTCGCTTATGCTGCAGGTGTCGACGGTATCATGATGAGAGAAAGACCCGCCACCAACTTTTTCGTAGGATGGTTCTATGCTGAATCACTCATCCTGGCTGAAACAGGTGCGGCTACCGGCGCAATCCAGATCGCCGGCACAGACGCACTCGCTCAGCTGCCGTTCTTTGTAACCGCCTGTGATTACACCCTCATCGGCGAAGAACTCTATGCCGCCTCGGCATATATCTCAAAGGAACCACTCCTGCTGGGTGCCATAAAAGGAGAAGATTGGGGAAAACTGATTATCGGTACCGTGCTGCTGATCGCTTCGGTAATAGGCCTTTTAACGAAATTACCTGTTCTCAGTATATTTAAATAGGAGAGAAATATGAAAAGAAAATTTCCCTTATTTTTAGTCTTCATCTTCGGCATCCTGGGGATTATACCTTTTCTGATTCCCCATCCAGTAGTCCAGAACACCGATGATTTTCTCCGCAACAACCTTCTGAGGATACTTGCCGCATTCGCGCTGGTTCTGGGTCTCGGCAGTCTATTGAAGGTACATATGGATAAGATCAAACGGAAACGGCAGAACTGGCAGTATTCCTGGATACTGATTATTTCATTCATCATAAGTTCCATCATTGGTTTATTCGGCGGTGTAGCTGGAACCGGTCCCCTGCCGACAAGCATCGGCTCTTTTCCCTTTGATATCCAGACACTTTACGAGAACATCATTGTTCCGCTCGGTTCAACGATGTTCGCCCTTCTTGCTTTCTTTATGGCATCGGCTTCTTATCGGGCGTTCCGCGCCCGGTCTTTTGAAGCAACTCTGCTGCTCGCTGCTTCTTTTATCGTCATGCTCGGAATCATCCCCTTCGGTGACCGTATATCACACCATCTGCCTTCTCTGGCGCAGTGGATTATGAATGTTCCCAATGTCGCCGGTCAACGAGGGATTCTGTTCGGTGTCGCACTTGGAACAATCGCCACTGCTCTGAAAATCATACTCGGTATAGAACGTGCCTGGCTTGGAGGTGGTGAATGAAGCTCACTGATTTTCTTATCAAACTTACAAAGATCGACCGTCGCGTCATCTACCTCATATTAGCCGCCGTTGTAATCTTACCGCTGATCTTTCCCACTGTAGAACGGGTGCGTGTCATGGAACCGGTTGAGAAATTATTCAATGCCGTGGATACCATTCCTCCTCATAAAGCACTGATAATCGATTTCGATTATGAACCGCAGACCCAGCCGGAATTGGAACCCATGGGTATTGCGCTGCTTCGTCATGCCTTTGCCCGACATATCAAAGTTCTTATCCTCAGTCTCTATGTCCAGCCTCTCGGTCTTGCCCAAAAGGCATTGACCCAGGTGACTGAAGAATTCAACAGTGAAGCCACGTCACGCGCTGACAGTATTATCTATGGCCGGGATTATGTCTTTCTCGGATGGCAGCCGCCGCCTCTTATTCCGATGCTGGGAATGGGTGTAAGTATTACCAATGTCTACCAGCACGACTACTATGGTAATAAAACCGATACCTTAGAGATAATGCAGGGAATCAAAAATTACAACGACATCGCTCTACTCGTTTCACTAAGTGGTTCAAGCCTTCCTAAATCCTGGGTCGCTTACTCACAGAACCGCTTCGGCGTCGCAGTTGCCGCCGGCGTCACTGCTGTCTCCGCGGCAGACTTTTATCAATTTTACCAGACCGGTCAATTCACCGGACTGATGACCGGAATGAAAGGCGGCGCTGAATACGAAGAAATGGTTGAATCAAAACTCGGGATTAAAAAGAAACGAAAAGCGAGTGAAGCGCTTCCCTCCTTAACCTATGCCCATCTTGTGATCATCATCTTCATTATAATCGGCAATATCGGTTACTTCATCAAAAGGAGGTCGAAATGAGTATCTCGACAGCCCCCTGGGTATGGATCAGTGCTCTTTTGAGTATCGCAATTCTTTCGTTCCTGTACCGTGATAATCCTCTTTACAAATTCGCCGAACATCTCTTTATCGGTGTGGCGAACGGTTATGCAGTAACCTTTTACTGGCACAACATCCTCGTCCCGGCGCTCTTCGACCCTCTATTCAGACAGGGCAAACTTCTCTACATAATCCCTTTTATCATCGGACTACTTTATTTCACACGATTCATTCCTAAAATTTCCTGGCTTGTGCGCATTCCAATCGGCATTACAATCGGTTATTATGTCGGCGCCTCGATACCTGCATCAATCCAGGCTTATATCATAAAACAGATTCAGGGTACTATCCTGACGCCTTACAACTTTCAAACATGGAATGCCGGAACAATGGGAGTAATCTGGTCGGTCATTCTCTTTATCGGAGTTCTCTGTACCCTTTCATACTTCTATTTTTCGAAAGCCCATAAAGGAATACTCGGTACCACATCACGGGTCGGTATCATCTTTGTAATGATCGGCTTCGGTGCGGCTTTCGGCTATACTGTGATGGCGCGTATCAGTCTTTTAATCGGGCGGCTGCAGTTTCTTCTGGGCGACTGGCTGGGTATCATCCATTGAGAAAAGGAGTTTAGGGCAACACCCGAATTTCAGGGTTATCGGATAACAACGAATTTTCCGACTTGTTCACCAACATCGGATTGGACATGGAAGATATACACACCACTCGCTACCAGCTGACGATTCTCACTCAATAAATCCCACCACTCGTCTCCACCAGCATTATTCTTCACCTGATAACCTGTCTCCTCGTCCGGTGCATACGTATGATGATGCTTGATCGTCTTCACCAACTCACCATTCAAATTGAATATCCGTATCGTACAATCACCCGGCAAGTTGATGAACTTCAACCGACGACTCGCAAATGACTGCTGCCACTCGTTGTGAATCAAATACGGATTCGGCACCACCTTCACATTCATCTGCTCAACCGCCACCGTGTCAAAATAACCAGGCACCGGCGTAATCTGGAATAACGCATTCACAAACACCGGCGGAAAATCAGGATTCGCAACCACTCGCCACTTCTCACCAACCTGCGGCACCGGACCTCCAGACTGCATAAACGCTCCCTTGTTCAAACCAACCAAACCACCGTTGATATACAAAAACTTCGTATTCCGCGTCGCCGGCGGCGTACCGTTCAATACCAAGGTATCTGATACCTCTAAATGCGACTGAAAACACCAACCCGAAGCCAATGTATCATAAGCACCACTCGCCTCAGGATCATACGGACTAAACCCAATCGTATCACCAGTCATCAAGTCTATCACACGCACCGTATTCGCATCACCACTCGACGCACCACTCGTATTGTACCACTCAACCTCATAATCATTCCCACGATACGCCCAAAACGCAAAGTACGAAGCCCAAGGACCAGGCAAGGACGGCTTTAATAAACTGTCCGGATACGCACCACTCTCCACAATTATCGTATCAAATATCGAAACATCCGTCGGCAATGAATCACGCACAAAACTCACCCCAATATTCATCCCATCATACATACTGAAACTGTGCGGCACATTACAATCCCATAACGGTAAGACCACACGCACACTGTCGACCGCCTGACGCGCCGAATCCTCTAAATAACCCACAAACTCCGGCGCAACCACTGTATCGGAAACCATCCCCGAATCATCATATAACACGATATACTGCCAACCAATATCTCCAAACTCCAGATACTGCACCGCCTCACTCATATCCAAAGGATAGGTAATCGCCACACTGATGTTGCTGAGCAGTGAATCATTACCCGACAACA
>DRIG01000096.1 GCA_011052815.1 candidate division WOR-3 bacterium
AGACCCCTCTTCTGTAACGGGAAAGGGCCGTTCCGCTGGGCGGCGTTGTCCGGCGATAAAAACGACATCTATGCAACCGATACAAAGGTTCTGGAAATGTTCGGTGACGACGATGCGATAAGGCGCTCGATTGAGTTGGCTCAGAAGAAGATTCCTTTTCAGGGGTTACCTGCCAGGATAATGTGGCTCGGATACGGAGAAAGAGACAAGCTCGGTCTGGAAATCAACAAAATGGTCAAGGAGAACGTTCTTAAAGCACCCATAGTAATCGGGCGGGATCACCTGGACACCGGTTCAGTGGCTTCCCCTTATCGGGAGACTGAGGGGATGCTCGACGGCTCAGATGCAATCGCCGATTGGCCCATCCTGAACGGCTTGCTCAACACCGCCTCAGGCGCCTCCTGGGTCTCGGTCCATCACGGCGGCGGTGTCGGCATCGGTTACTCGATCCATGCCGGACAGGTGCTGGTATGCGACGGCACCGAGGAGATGGCGAAAAGGATTGAAAGGGTTCTGACAAACGATCCGGGTATCGGCATTGTACGCCATTCCGATGCCGGATATGAAGAAGCCGCGGCGTTCGCCAAGGAAAAAGGAATAAAGATTCCCCTCGCGAAAAAAGAATAAATTAAAAAACTGCTTGACATCTTTGGAATCCTTTATATAATATCATTGGAGATAGAGATTGGAAATCATCGTCGTCTCACCTAAGGATAACAGGCGGATAAATTTGCACATAAGATTTATTTTCGTCGTCATCGCCGGTATTCTCTTCCTTTCACTCCTGGCTCTCTTTATCTACAATGTCACGGTCTTTGCCTCCCGTAAAGTCGATCAAAAAAGATTGACTCAGCTGCATACTGAAAATAAAATAGTACGGCAGGAGATCAAGCGCATAAAAAAAGAGTTCTCTGAGCTGACGATCTTCATTGACAGTCTACAGTTATATGATAAGAAACTGCGTGCTTACGCATCCCTGGAGCCGATCGACGACGATCTACGATATATGGGGGTCGGCGGCGAAGTCATCGGTATCTATGATGACACGGCTCTGTCAGACGAAGTACGGAATAATCTCAAACAACTTTCTCAGACCCTGGACAACCTCCTGGCTCGCTCCAGATTGCAGAAGAAGAGCTTTGATGAACTCCTCAATTACCTTGAAGAGAAAAAGTATCTGAGAAATCACACCCCTTCCCTCATCCCTGTCCACGGCTGGTTTATCAGCGGCTTCGGATATCGCATCGATCCCTTCACCGGTAAAGTCAAGATGCACGAAGGGCTTGATATCGCGGCTCCCATAGGCACGCCGATTGTTGCTCCAGCCGACGGTAAGGTCAAAGCCGTGGGAAACAAACATGGATTTGGTTTAACCTTGGAGATCGATCATGGATACGGATTCACCACCCTCTATGCCCACTGCCAGAGAATAAAGGTGAAAAAAGGCGATGTCGTAAAAAGAGGCGAAGTCATCGCCTATGTAGGTGATACCGGTAAATCCACAGGCCCTCACCTTCATTATGAAGTACGGATTTCCCAGGTACCGGTGAATCCGATAAACTACATCCTCACATCTTCGTCGGTTATCGACTGATCACTTGATGAAAAATTCTCTTATAGAAAAAATAAAAAGAATAAAAGAAAGAGAAAAAGCCATTATCCTGGTCCACAATTACCAGCTTCCAGAGGTCCAAAAATGCGGAGATTTTGTCGGCGATTCACTGGAACTCGCCCGGATCTCCCAAAAAGTAGATTGCCGGGTGATCCTCTTCTGCGGAGTCCACTTTATGGCTGAGACCGCCAAGATCTTGAATCCTGATAAAACCGTTCTCATACCCGACCTGCACGCCGGCTGTCCCATGGCCGATATGATTACTCCGGAACAACTGACTGAAGAGAAAAAACAACATCCCTCTGCAGCGGTGGTGACGTATATAAATTCGACCGCCCGCGTCAAAGCCCTTTCCGACATCTGCTGTACTTCGGCAAACGGCGTCAAAGTGGTCGGTTCCCTTCCGAATAAGGAAATCATCTTTATCCCTGATAAATACCTCGGCTCCTATGTGGCGAGACAGATTAAAGATAAAAAATTTCATCTGTGGTCCGGGTACTGCCCCACCCATATGGTATTTTCAAAAGAAAGACTCCTCGAATTGAAAAAAGAACATCCTGAAGCCAAAATCATCGCCCACCCTGAATGCAGAGTCGATGTTCAGGAAATCGCCGACGCAATCTGTTCAACGTCCCAGATGATCACCTATGCCCGAGAAGATAAAGCAGAGACATTCATCATCTGTACAGAAGTGGGAATGCTCTATCGTCTGAAAAAGGAGAATCCGGATAAAAACTTTATCCCCGGAGCGCCGCATGCCGTCTGTCCCAACATGAAACTTACCACCCTTGAGAAAGTCCTCTGGGCATTGGAAGATCTTAAATTTGAAATAACCGTGGATGAAGAGATACGATCAAAGGCATTGCAGACGATTCAGAAAATGATAGCGATCTAAACGCGGGTGTAAATTGACTCTTGACAAATAAAAAATAATAAATATAATAAGCTATCCTTATCTATCCAGAGAAAGATAAAAATCGGTTTCTTGGGAGATGAATATAAGGAGTAAATTGGTCTATCGGAATAAAGAGATGTAGGATAATTGATTACTGCCGTAAGACGATGTTGGTTTCCCGGCTTAAATATTAAATAGATGAAGAAATCCTACATTTCGGATTATAATAATACGGGGTTAAGTTACAGTGATGGGGATGAAAAAAGTAAAAATGGAAACCTTGTCTTTACATAAAATGGAAGGTGTAATATGGAAATAATGGAACTTAAGAAAAAGAAGGTTACTGAGCTTCATGATATAGCAAAGGAATTGGGTCTTTCGAACTTTACGGATTTAAAGAAACAGGACCTGATTCATGCGATCATTGAAGCTGAAACCCAGAGGTCTGAGCTTGTCCCGGTAGAGGGTGTTTTACAAATTCACCCTGACGGCTACGGGTTTCTGAGATCTCCTAATTATAACTATCTACAGAGTCAGGATGATATCTATCTTTCGATTTCACAGATACGCAAATTCAATCTCAAGATCGGTGATCACGTCAAAGGATTAGCCCGACCGCCCCGCGAGGGTGAACGCTATTTTGCCATGATAAAGATCGAACTCGTCAATAACATCCCCTTGTCCGAATTAAAGGAAAGAATCCTCTTTGACAACCTCACACCGCTCTATCCCAATGAACGGATTCATCTCGAAGTGGAAGGTAAAAACGATCTTTCGATGAGGATCGTCGACCTCTTCACTCCCATTGGAAAGGGTCAGCGTGGACTTATCGTTTCACCGCCGCGTGCCGGAAAAACAATTCTTCTTCAGAAAATCGCCAATGCGATAACCGTCAATCATCCCGAGATAAGCCTTATTGTCCTTTTGATCGACGAAAGGCCGGAAGAAGTCACTGACTTTGAACGTTCTGTGGATGCTGAAGTGATATCATCGACATTCGATGAAACGCCGGACCGGCACACAGAAGTCGCTCAGATTATTTTGGAAAGGGCGAAAAGAATGGTCGAATCAAAAAAAGATGTAGTGATTCTGCTTGACAGTCTGACCCGACTCGCCCGCGCGCATAATGCAATTGTCCCCCATTCCGGGAAAACGCTCTCCGGAGGTCTGGATTCCACTGCACTCCAGAAACCGAAGAAATTCTTCGGTTCAGCCCGTAAGATTGAAGAAGGCGGAAGTTTGACGATCATCGCTACGGCGTTGATCGACACCGGCTCAAGAATGGACGAGGTGATCTTTGAAGAGTTCAAAGGAACCGGCAATCTGGAATTGATCCTCGACCGAAGGCTGTCGGACCGCCGTATCTTCCCCGCCCTTGATCTCTATAGATCGGGAACGAGAAAAGAAGAACTGATTCTCACTGAACACGAACTCAACCGATTGTGGATCCTGCGTAAATTCCTCTCGGAGATGAATGTCATCGAGCAGATGGAGTTTCTTATTGAAAAGATGAAAAGGACGAAAACAAACAAAGAATTTCTTGACTCAATGAGCAGCGAATAAATAAGGAGGTAATGATGAAAAAGAAGATTCATCCGAAATACGGTCGCTGTATCATCACCTGTGCCTGCGGCAATAAGGTGGAAACAAGATCCACCGTGGAAAAGATCTCTGTTGATCTGTGTTCCAAATGCCATCCTTTCTTCACCGGCAAACAAAAGATCGTGGATTCCGCAGGCAGAGTGGAAAAATTCATAAAACGGTACTCCAAGAAAAAAAGTACCAAACCGCGGAAAACCAAGAAAAAGACCAAATAAACGATGAAAAGTTCTGATGCTCTGCATTTAATAAGTCACGACGAAATCAAAAAATTAAAAAAAGATTTCCAAAATCTAAAGGAGCATCTTTGACCTCGAGAAGATCGAACAAAAAGTAAAAAAACTTCAGGCAAAGACCTCGGCTCCCGACTTCTGGGACAATAAGGAAGAAGCACAAAAAACCATGTCGGAAATCAGCCGGGCGCAGTTCTGGCTTGATGAAATCAAAAAGATCGAAGAAGATATTGAACTCCTGGCGGGATTGATTTCCCTACCCGAGCTGGACGAAAAGATGGTGGCTGAAGCGGCTGAGGAATTCGCCAAGATTAACAAAAAAATTAAAGATCTCGATGCCCGCCTTCTGCTCGGTGAAGAGGACGACATAAAAAATTGCATCCTCAGCATTCATCCCGGTGCCGGCGGTACAGAATCCTGTGATTGGACGGAGATCCTCTTCAGGATGTACATGCGCTGGCTGGAGATGAAAAAATTCTCTTATCGAATTCTTAATCTCCTGCCTGGTGACGTCGCCGGGATTAAAGACGTCACAATAGAGGTGATCGGCAATTACGCCTATGGTCTATTAAAAGCGGAAGTCGGCATACATCGCCTGGTACGCATCTCGCCGTTCGACACCAATGCACGTCGACACACCTCTTTTGCATCGGTATTTGTATACCCCGAGATAGAAGAAATCCACTTCAAGATAAATGAAGATGACCTGCGGATCGACACCTTCAGGGCGGGTGGTCACGGTGGTCAAAACGTCAATAAAGTATCATCCGCAGTGAGAATCGTCCACATCCCGACCGGTATCACGGTACAGTGTCAAAATGAACGCTCGCAATTTCAGAATAAAGTGAATGCAATGAAAATCCTCCGCTCACGGCTGTATGATTACTACAGAAGGAAAGAAGAAGAAAAGCTGAACAAACTCGAAGCGCAAAAAACGGAAATTGCATGGGGGCACCAAATTCGTTCTTATGTATTCCACCCGTATAAGCTGGTTAAAGACCACCGCACCAACTTTGAAACTTCACAGATCGATAAAGTCATGAATGGAGAAATCGACGATTTTATTTACGCCTATCTCAGTATGAAGGCGAAGAAAAACTCACCCGGGAAAAACTAAAATCATTTAAAGAGGGAAAAGATAAAAAGTCCGCAGATCACTGCGGTGATGATGATAAGTGTAAGAAAATATTTTGCCTGTTTTCTTTCTTTCACCTCCTGTGTCATAATAAAACGGATTAAGGAATCGTTCATCTTCAAGACAGCGAGTTTCATCTCTTTACTGAACTCCACCAGGGAAATACTACATCCCTTGGTCTCTTCAAGTTTACGGCACATATCCTCGGTCGCCTTCTGATAACGCAACATCACCTCGCGGATCTGCTCAACGGTGTTCTCGGCGGTGCTGTTCAATACTGAATTCAAATCTTCCAGCCGCTGGTTGGTCGCCTGTGCCAGTGACGCCTGATTTTTACTTAAACCGGTTAATGCCTTGCGCAGATCAGAGAGCAACGGTTTCAACTCTTCAATGTTCTTTTCTGAACCGCGGTATATCGTCTGTATCGATTTCTGCAGAGCATCGAGATTGTGACTGATTGACTTCTGTAAAAGCAACAGCATCTCTTTCTGTTCGTCGGAAAGGGCGGTGAGCGAATTCTCAAGTGCAACAATCACCTCATCGAGACGCATTGTTTTACGCAACTGGAATATCGCCGCCTCGACATTGCGCACCAAACTGTCGAGCTGTTTTACATCATCTTTGAGCCGTTTTTCCTCTTTAACAGATTCGACTGTCTTCTTTCGGGGAACCGTCTTTTCTTTCGCCGCCTCCTTCTTCGGCTTGGGCGGCTTCGCTGTCTCTTCCTTTATTTCCTCCAGAATAATATCTTCACGAACATCCTCCTTCAAGATCTGTTTGGCGAATTTTTTGAGAAGGTCGTTCCGTCCGAGTGTCTTGTAAGTTTCATTTATCTTCTTGATGACCTTGCCGTCAAAAATACCGATCTCCTTTATCTTGTCGATCGCCTTCAACACCGCCTCTTCATTTCTCTGTGCGAGTTGCTTGTCAATATACGCAAAATAGTATATCAGAGCATCGCTCTTTTCATCAAGGTCGAGCAACAGACCTGCGATATCCCAATAGATTTCGATATTTCCCGGATCATACCGCAATATTTTCTTACACAAAGCAAGGGCGTTTCTGAAAAAAGTATCTTCCCGAAACGCCTCGACTCCCTGTTTATAGGTGTTTATCGCTGATTTTACATCATTTTCTTTAATATAGAAATCACCGAGCCGGTTGTAAAGAGTGCCGTCTTTTATGTTTGATTTCACACACTTCTGTAGTTCTTTGATCGCCTGCTTTATTTTGCCTTTTGATTCCAGCTCACTTACGCGCATCAAAATTTTGTTTGTCTCGGCTGGTTTTCCTCTATTCAGCATCTATCAACTCCTCTCCATCTGATAATAATATTCAAAATATGTCAGATGTCAACAAAAAAATGAAGCTCTTTTGAGGATTAAGTATCATATCGATAATCTTATTTCCTCTACACAGGTAATTTGAAGTGGAATTGCAGTATTGAAATTGCCGTCAGGAGTCTGTTATTAAATAACAGACTCCTGACGTTAAAGTTCTATTTTATGAAAATAAGTTTATTAGTTACAACTCCTTTCTCTGTCTTAATCCTTCCAAAATAGATACCGGCAGCAACCTCCTTTCCCTCATCGTCTTTACCGTCCCATACAACTGCGAAATTCCCTGGTTTCTGTCTTTCATTCACAAGAGTACGTACTTTTTTACCACAAACATCATAGACAATGAGATTGATATTCTGTGGATACGGTACTGCATAATCTATCTTTACAGATTTATTGAAAGGATTCGGGAAAGCAGAAAGTACCGGTATTATCTCAGCTGGCGTTATCGTTTCGTTTTCTTTTACACCCACTGTCGCCATAATCAAAACTACAGGAACACTGTCCGGATTATCGTCAAAAATTGAATTGGACCAGATAAGCAAGGTATCATAATATGTTTGCCCCCAGGTTAATCCCTGGCCTGTCGTGTCAGTAGTAACCCATACTGCCTGGGAATCATTAATTGGAACAGTAAATTGGGTAGGTGAAACAGAAATAATCCAAGGGCGGTTTTGTGCTTTAGTTATATTTGTCACCTGTAAGATACCTGTGGCAGATGCCTGATTAATCACCCAGAGTTGAGCCCATTTTGCACCTTCTGAAATAGCATTCACTGCTTGAAGTGCATCAATACGGCCGTTCCCTGACAAAGTATCTCTTCCTGATGTCTCAATATCAAGAGCAGTCGTTTGTAAAAGACTGTCTATCTGACGTGGAGTTAATGCTGGATTTCTTTCAAGCATTAAAGCAACTGTGCCGGCAACATGGGGTTGAGCAAAAGAGGTACCATTAATACCAGAATCATAACCATTGTTTGTAGCGTGATCAAGAGATTTCACCCCAACACCCGGTGCTGCAAGGTCTGGTTTAATCAATCCAGGCGGATACGGATAATCGTTATAACCGGTTGTATTCCATTGGGTCGGACCATAACTCGACCAGGAAGCGATATTATCTGTTTGATCAGTTGCTCCGACAGCTATGGATGCACTATTCCCTCCATTTGGTGCATACCACGGTCCAGGGCAATCAGCCGGTGAATTAATATCCTGAGGGACAGTATAATGACCATACGGCGGCACACTCCTGCCATTCCCCGCAGCATTACACCAGACAATACCTGCAGCATAGACGGTATTGGACTGACCACGACACCAATCTTTGATTGAACTACTCGGATCTTCCCAACCAATTGAACAACTAAGGAGGTCAGCATTGTGATTCAGAGCAAATTGAATTGCCTGTCCCATTTCATTATTAGTACCAGGATATATTTTTAAAGCCATTATCTGAGCATCAGGGGCAACACCGGTATTTGAACCGCTCGTTCCATCACCTGCGACAATGCCAGCAGTTTGTGTTCCATGACCGTCATCGTCCATTGGGTCATTATCATTGTTCGAAAAATCATAACCATGATTTGGATAACCTGCACCACTACCGTCCCACATATGATCATTAAGGTCAGTATGATTATAATTCACCCCTGAATCCATATGTCCCACAATAACACCGCTTCCGGTATAACCAAGGGTATTCCAGACATCATCAGCATTTATCTTAGCAACCCCCCAACAGATTTCCCTGCCATCTTCAGCTGTAAAATCAATGTGTTCATAGGTTGGCTCTTCGACCTCCTGCACCCCGATTATCTGCAAGGGTTCTGAATATCCGATCTCCCATACATCCTCCCGATATGCAACTTCTCTGATTACTTCAGGTTTTGCCTTGAAACAGATTGTATTTGTGGTCCACTGCGAGACAATATCTCTGACTTTGCCTTCCTTTTCTTTTCCTTTTAAATAAAGCAACAAGGAACGTTGATCTTCATTCGCAAGTCTTTGACATTCATCAATCACAAATCTTCTTCTGTCAGGCTTTGGCATTTGTTCAGCGCGTGGGATGAGATAGTCAGGATTGAGCTGCTTGGCGAGCATCACAAAGACAGGGATAAAATCCTCTGTGGAAGAATTAGTAATAATATCATCAAGTAAGGGGTCGATTGGTTTTGAACTGTGATGAATGAGATATTTTTCCGCATAAAGATAATCCCCAAAGGAATAATTGTAATTTATAGTGATGATTGCAGGATGATGTGTGATATCTCCCTGTCCCATAATTCTCCGCGATGTATAAATCTCAAGGCCATCAGTCCCAGAATTACGTGTGTCTTCCCATGCCGCATACCAGTATGAGGAAGTATAGAGAAGGGCGACTGAATGGTAATTGCTGTTTACTGTGCTATTCTCGTCAACAGTCTCTGGCGGGCTCAGCCAATTAACACCATTATCAAGTGAATAATTAAATCTTATCCTATTTGCAGAATAAAGGTAACATACTCCTATCGTAGCATCATTTCCGTAGAGTCTTGGGTATGCCTCATTTTGAGTATCATTTGTCAAATCAACAATGCTTGCCCAACTAATACCGTAATCAGTGGAATAATTAAACATTATATCAGCATCAAAAGCCCCAACATATCCCTGATATGCAATATAGGCCTTGCCGTTGGAACAAAAGACCGACGGATTACGATCCGGGTTTGTATTACTCGTACCCCAGCCAGACAACCCACCTGAACCACCAAGGGTGTCGAACATACACATTACATTCCAATCACCACCACCTTCATCCTGTTCCCAGCCATGAACTGCAATGTAATTTGAGCCATCGTAATTAACACCTATTGATGTCATACCATCAGGACTTCCATCTGAATTCAGAGAATAGATACTCCAGCTTCCACCAATACCACCATCTGTTGCATAAATCCAAGAAGTAACCGTTTCGGTTCCATTGTCAAAGGTCCAAGTCGATAACACAAGTTGATCGTTATTCCCCCAGGTTACGGCTTCAGGATAAGTACGATTATTCACATTCCCAGCCCCAAACCAGTAGAAACCATCCAAGCTATCAGGATCGTTAAAGGCATCATCGTAAGAACGCATCCAAATAACTTCATCATTATAGGTGGGCGGTGAAACCAATGAACCCCAAACCCAGATTTTGCCATCATCTGATATTGCTATTTCGGGGTAACGGACATCAATGCTTGCATAATATACTCGATTATCCCAAGTTTGACCATTATCAATGCTAGTCGCAAGTCCCCAACCATAGGTCCCTGAACTTGTCATTGTCTCATAACATACGTAGATTCTTCCCAGTGCATCTTGCGCCATCGACAACAATTGATCATCATTATTATAAACATCATCAACATGAACATCAGCTTCCCAGGGAGCATCTCTTCCCTCTAACCATGGTGGATAGTTAGTTGTTCCTGTATAGATGACTTCAACCTGAACTGGGAACTTTTCTGCTTGCATTGTAATTCTATTCACTGCGCTTGCCGGTATAGATACCGGCTTCATTTCCGCAGCAACGACCATAATCAACAGACAAACAAGACACATGAGTCCTCTTTTCATACCTTCCTCCTTTCTATTAATCCATTATAAAACCATTACAATAAACCCCTCATTTCCCTCCTTTGTGACATGCAACTAAGACTTAAGTCTAATTCAAAAAACACCACTAACACACTTCTCCTATATTTTATTATAATAAACATTTTTGAAATGTCAAGTGTCAAATGGTCACCTTGACACTCCCCTTTTTTAGGGTATAATTCATTATGAAGGACTCGCTGTCTAAACTGAAACAGGACTGTGAAAGCAAGGAACTTAAGGTGATCTTTAACCGAAGCCCTGATTTTGACGAAGAAAGTTTGATTTCGCCCTTTATTCACTGGCAACCTCTCTTTGACCTCTACATCGTGAATCAAGAGGTGGTTGTCACTATTGAATTAGCCGGTGTCGATATAAAAGACTTGTCAGTCTATATCAATAAAAGATATATGGTCGTGGAAGGAGTAAGAAAATCAGCAAGTTTTATGAACAAAGATACCTGTATCTTTCATAACATCGAGATTCCTTATGGTCGTTTTTATCGAAGAATCGACTTTCCCCTGCTCATAGAACCCCGTGAATATCAATTCAATATGTGCAACGGGCTGTTGCTCATTAAATTCCCCGTTATGAAAGAAAAAGTCATTCCAGTGGAGGATGGTTAAGGATTGGAGGTTCTTTTATGGATGAAAACAAATCCATTCAAATCCCCGATGAACTGGGCATAATTCCGATAAAGGGCGGTGTTGTATTTCCTGACCAGCCCATTCCGTTGATCATCCATACTCCGAAACTTGCGAAATTGATTGATGAAATTCTCACGACGAACAAACTCGCCGGAGCACTGACCCAGCGCGATCCCAATATTGAAGAGCCCAAACCCAATGAGGTCTTCACCACGGGTTGCGTGATTCAAATAAACAAGATGCTCCGTTTTCCCGACGGCACGATAAGGTTGTTGATAAGAGGTCTGAAGCGGTTTAAGGTCGTCAAATTCACACAGACCGAGCCCTATTTAAAGGCGAAGATAAAGATAATAACCGGTGAACATAAAAGAACAATGGCGATTGAAGCCCTGATGCGCAATGTCGTGACGATGTTCCAGAACCTCGTCTCCCTGGCGCCTTATCTGCCTGATGAACTGGGCGCCATTATTCTCAATATCAATGACCCTGACCATCTCGCCGATTTCGTCACCAGCTATACAAACTTTGATTTCAACGAAAAGCAAAGCCTTCTTGAAATAGTCGATCCCAAAGAACGTCTCACCAAACTTATTCCGATGCTGCAGAAAGAAATCAGCATTCTGGAGCTCGGCGCCAAGATTCGTTCTCAGGTAAAGAACGAACTCGACAAAGGACAGCGTGAATTCTATCTGCGGGAACAGCTGAAGGCGATTCAGAAAGAACTGGGTGAAAGCGACGACCACAGTCGGGAGATTGAAGAATTGAGAAAAAAAATCCTTGCCGCCAAGATGCCTGAACAGACAGAAAAGGTTGCATTAAAAGAGCTGGAGCGCCTTTCACGTATTCCACCCCAGGCAGCGGAGTACACGGTTGCAAGGACCTACATAGATTGGCTCGTGACCATTCCCTGGTCAAAATCATCAAAAGACAACCTGGATATCAAGAGGGCGGAGAGAATCCTCAATGAAGACCACTATGACCTTGAAAAAGTGAAACAGCGGATCCTCGAATATCTCGCCGTCAAAAAACTGAAGCCCGATTCAAAAGGCACTATTCTGTGTTTCATCGGCCCGCCGGGCGTAGGTAAAACTTCTCTGGGCCGTTCTATTGCCCGCGCCCTCGGAAGAAAATTCGTCCGCATCTCACTCGGCGGCATCAGAGATGAAGCGGAAATCCGCGGACACCGCAGGACCTATGTCGGCGCACTGCCCGGCAGAATCATTCAATCCCTGAAAAATTGTGGAACGAATAATCCTGTATTTATGCTCGATGAAATCGACAAAGTCGGAGCTGATTTTCGGGGCGACCCTTCTTCGGCATTACTGGAAGTCCTTGACCCGGAACAGAACAACAGTTTTTCAGACCACTATCTCGAAGTCCCTTTTGACCTTTCAAAGGTTATGTTCATCGCAACGGGCAATGTCGTTGACCCGATAATTCCGGCGTTAAAAGACCGTATGGAAATCATCGAGTTGCCCGGTTATATACTTGAAGAGAAACTTCAGATTGCAAAAAAATACTTGATTCCGAGAAGGATTCAAGAAAGCGGCTTGAAGAACACCCATGTGGCTTTCACCGACGGTGCACTGAAAAGACTTATATCTGAATATACCAAAGAAGCCGGAGTAAGGAATCTTGAACGGGCGATCGGGTCAATATGCCGTAAAATAGCAAAACGTGTCGCTGAAGGAAAACGGCGGAAAGTGACGATCACCGCAAAGAAACTCCAGCAATTCCTGGGACCGCCCAAGACCTATTCTGAAGTGGCGGCGCGCAAAGGAGAGATCGGAGTAGCGACCGGCCTGGCGTGGACGCCCTTTGGCGGAGAAATCCTCTTCGTCGAATCCATCACCATGTTCGGCAAAAAAGGATTGATTCTCACCGGCTTACTGGGTGATGTTATGAAAGAATCCTGTCAGGCGGCCCTTTCCCATCTGAAAACCAAATTTCCATCCTGGAATCTGCCGGAAGATTTTCTGAAAGATAAAGACATCCATATCCATATTCCTTCTGGCGCAATACCGAAAGACGGTCCTTCAGCCGGTCTGGCAGTGGCGATGTCACTTGCTTCGCTCTTCAAACAAAAACCGATAAACCCGAAAATCGCCTTTTCCGGTGAAATCACCCTCACCGGCAGGGTGCTGCCTGTCGGTGGCATCAAAGAAAAGGTGATCGCCGCGAAACGGGCCGGGATTGAAACGGTCGTTCTTCCCCTGGATAACAAAAAAGAACTTTCAGAAATCCCCAAACACGTCAAGGCGGGTTTATCATTCATCTTCGTGAAAAACATCGACCAGGCGTTGAGGATCGCCTCTTTTTCCAAAACCGCGGGAAGGAAAAAACTGAAAAGATGATTCTTTTGATTTTTCTGTACGCCCAAGTCACCTGGCAGGCTGTAAACCGACCATACAGCGAGCTCGAACAGGAGCTCGTAATATACTTCTCCATCTCTGAAAATAGATTAAAACCAGTGGCTGAAGACTCGCTCTTCTATGTCGAATACGAAACCCAATTAAAGGTCTTCGACAAAAAACACAACCAGTTGACCGGAGACTACTGGGAGACAAAACATATTCGGGACACTGCCACCATAAACGACTCCGTAAAACTGAAAATGCCCAAGGAGAGTGACTACTTCGAGATGAAAATTATTGATCTGAACGGAGGTGAAGTCTTCAGAACCACTGATAAAATATTAAAGATAAAATATATCGGCGATATACAATGGAGTATAACGAAAGATACTTTAACCGTCGTATATACAATAATCAATCCGAATGCCGAGGTTGATTGGATGTTGATAAAGATAGAGGAGCTCGAACAGACATTCACCGTGGAGAAGGGACGGTTTCATGACACCATCAAGGTGGATGTAAGTACACTTCCAAACGGGAATTACAAACTCCGGATTGAGATGTATGCCGATTCAAGAAAACTGGACCTGGTTCAGGTGCCGATCACCGTATCCAGAATTTTTTTCCTGGATGATGCCTCCTGGAACCTGAAGGTCGAACAACTGATGTATATCGCCACACCGAATGAAATAAAAAAACTGAAGGATGCGAAGAAGAGTGAACGGGATTCGCTGTGGCGTAGTTTCTGGGAACAGCATGATCCGACTCCGAACACCCCTTATAACGAAAAAGAGATTGAGTATTTTGAACGCATCGAATATTGCGAAGCCCACTTTTCCCACGGCGACACCGGCTGGCGCAGTGACCGGGCCAAGATATATGTGAAGTACGGGCCACCGGATGAGATTCAATCATATCCCTATTATAGTCCCCCGAAAAATCCTTACAATCCCATACCCACACTATACGACGCCTATCTTGTCTGGAATTATTACCGCATCAATCGTCAATTCATCTTTGGAGACAAACATGGTCTGGGTCAGTATATTCTTCTGAACCCCGGAGGATCTAATTTATGATTGTTCTCCTGTTTTTTCTCACATCGGTCGACACCCTTAATTTTTACGTCGATCCTGTTGTCTATCGTTCAACAATAACAATAATGGACACCATTGAACAGACAACAAAAAAAGAAGACATCTTCTATCTGGAATTCAACTGCGCCATTCCTTATCATGAACTTTCTTTTGAAACGAAAGACAACACAATCAGAGGAAGGGCGACCATCACCTTCAAACTCACAAATCTCAACCGAGCCGATTCGTTAATCGATACCCTATATCGGCAGTTCAGTATTCCATCCTTTGCCACGGCGGCGAAAGAGCAGATTTCTTTCATCATACAATTCGGCCTTCATCTTCCTGCCGGTGATTACCGCTATGAAATCAAGGTCATCTCAGGTGATAAAGAAGGAAAAACAGAAAAAAAATTGTCCATTTGCAAAAAAGACTACCGAATGAGCGATCTCCTTCTTGCAAAAGAGATCGTAAAAGACACCATTGAGAACTATCTGCGTAAAGGGAACCTCAGGGTGGTGCCCCATCCCTCACACTGGTTTACTGAACGCTACACAACCCTCTATATCTACTATGAAATTTATGACATTGTTCCTGATTCAAACAGAATAAAGGTCGTTTATACAATCAAAGATGAAGCAGGAAAGACTCTGCGTAAAATACCTCAATATGTGGAAAAGAAATTCACATCCCAGGCACTGAACTTGGGTTTGAATATCGAAACATTTAAAACAGGTCGCTACACCCTCGTGGTCGAAGTCGAAGATCCAACTGCAGCGGCGCCGAGCCGTAAACAAACTTCCTTCCGAATCATCAAGGCCGTCAAAGAAGAGCCGATAAGCTACGAGGGGTTACCCTACTACGATAAAATCGGTATCTTTCTCTCACCCGCAGAATACAGGGCTTTCCAAAATATGCCGGAGCAGGGCAAAAAAACCTATCTCCAGAAATTCTGGACTAAAATGGACTACTTTGAAATCGCCCGGCGGTTCGAATATGCAGAAGACCATTACCGCCAGGGGAACAAACCCGGCTATGAAACAGACCGCGGAAAAATCTATGTAAAATACGGTCCGCCCGATGAAAAAGAACTGAGTACGATCGCTATAGAAGAATCAAAACCTTATGAACGATGGTACTACTTCAACGGCTATCAGTTCATCTTCGTCGACGTCCGCGGGACAAATGAGTTCACCTTAGTGTGGACGAATGTAAGGGATGAACATTCCCAGCCGACTTTATACAAATATCTCCCCGCAGCAATCCGAGAGGAGATTAAATAGAACTTGTGGAGCTAATAAAGGAGGTAAATATGGAATTAAATCAAGATATTAAATTAGAAATCAATAAAATAATCAGTGAAACGATCAAGCAGGAACTACGGCATAGTGTAGAAACTATAAAAAATGATTTCATATCATATATAGAAAAACACAGTGAATGTAACCAAAAAATTTATGATGAAATACATTCATTAAAAGAACTTATTGAATCATCCACAATTCTTAAAAAAGAAAGAATTGCCTTATTTGTCGATTCCCAGAATCTATACTATTCAGCCCGTATGGGTTATGCAGCCAAAGTAAATTACGAAAAGCTTCTTAATCTCATCACCGGCAACAGAAAGATGGTTAAAGCATTCGCATATATCGTACAGCCGCCCGACGGTGACGTAAAACCGTTTGCCACAAGTCTTGAACGAATCGGTTATCTCGTCAAGATCAAAGACGTCAGGACGCGCGCCGATGGTTCGGCAAAGGCGAATTGGGATATGGGTATCGCCCTTGACATTCTCGGAATCCTGGACAGGGTCGACACGATCGTCCTCGCATCGGGAGACGGAGATTTTGCACCACTGGTTGATTTTATAAAAGCCAAGAATAAACGTGTTGAAATCTTTGCCTTTGCGGAAAACACCGCTTATGATTTAAAGGAGAAAGCGGATAAATTCGTCCCCCTCGGTGAAAATATTATACTGACATGATTGACTATCACATTCATACCAGCCATTCAGTCGACGCCGAAGGTTCGATAAAAGGCTACTGTGAACAGGCGGTAAAAACAGGGCTCAAGGAAATATGTTTCACCAATCACTGTGAACTCGACCGGATGCGTGACGATAACTTGATAAGGTTCAATACCGACGTAGAGCCGATAACGCACAATAATCTTTTGAAACTGCAGGAAGAAATTCTTCAGGCGAAAGAGCATTATAAAAAGTTCGGCCTTGCAGTAAAATTCGGGCTTGAGGTGGGTTATTACGAAGGTATTGAATCACGCCTCAAGGAAATTACAGAAGGGCTCGAACTCGATTTCTTGCTCGGCAGCATACACTGTCTTGACCATATCTGTATCGACAGCTCAAAAGAACACGAAATCTATTTTTCCCGACATCCTGTGCAGGAACTCCTGGTGAAATACTTCCAGGAAGTCGAGAAGCTCGTCAACAGCGGACTTTTCGATTCAATCGGGCACCTGGATGTCTACAAGAAATACGGCATAAAATACTACGGAGAAGAGATAAGAACCGTTCAGGATGACATCTTACGCAAACTCTTCAAATTGATGAAAGAAAAAAATATCGCACTGGAAATCAACACCGCCGGACTGCGGAGGATCAATGAATTCTACCCTTCCCCCTCGATCATGAAGATGGCTTACGACGCCGGGATAAAATTGCTTACAGTCGGCTCGGATGCCCATAAAGTCGAAGACCTCGGCAAAGATATAGACAAGGCTGTAGCTTATGCAAAATCGTTCGGTTTCGACACACTCGTTCGTTTTGAAAAAAGAAAATCCATCCCCATAAACGTCTGATTGACTTTCAATAAATTCTGGGTATAATAATACTACTATGACAGAGCGGATAACCAATGTTTACATAGAAGACGAAATAAAATCATCTTATCTCGATTATGCAATGAGTGTAATCGTTGGCCGGGCTCTGCCCGACGCCCGTGACGGTCTCAAACCGGTACAGCGGCGCATCCTCTATGCAATGAATGAAGCAGGAATGCACTCCAACCGTCCCTTCAAAAAGTCAGCGACCGTGGTCGGTGATGTGCTCGGTAAATATCACCCGCATGGCGATATGGCGATCTACGATGCACTTGTCCGGATGGCTCAAAGCTTTTCCATGCGTTATGCACTGGTCGACGGTCAGGGTAATTTCGGCTCAATCGACGGAGATGCCCCTGCTGCATACCGTTACACCGAAGCAAGACTCACTGCTCTCGCTGAAGAAATGCTGAAAGATCTAAACAAGGATACTGTCGACTTCACTCCTAATTTCGACGGCAGGCTCAAAGAACCAGTAGTCCTTCCTTCGGCGTTTCCCACCCTTTTGTGCAACGGGTCTTCAGGTATCGCCGTGGGGATGGCGACGAATATTCCACCCCATAATATGAACGAACTGACAGATGCGCTCATCGCGATGATCGACAATCCTGAAATAAAGACTGAAAAACTTCTGGAACTTGTGCCCGGCCCTGATTTTCCGACGGGCGGAATCATCATTGGAAAAACGGGTATAACCCAGGCGTATAAAACAGGCAGAGGACGTATTGTATTAAGAGGAAAGATAAGGATAGAAGATATAAAAGGCGGAAAGCAGGCGATTGTAATAACCGAAATTCCTTATCAGGTCAACAAGGCGAGCCTTCTGGAAAAAATAGCGAGTCTGGCAAGGGCAAAAAAGATTGAGGATGTGACGGACTTACGGGATGAATCCGATAAAGATGGCATAAGGGTCGTGATTGAATTGAAACGCGATGCCAATCCCCAGATCGTGTTGAACAACCTTTATAAGTATACCTCATTGCAGACAACCTACAGTATTCAACTGCTCGCCCTTGTTTCCGGAGCTCCGAAAACCCTTTCGTTGAAAGAACTACTCCAGCAATTTCTCGATTTTCGTTTCGAGGTGATTACCCGCCGGACAAAGTTTGAGCTGGCTGAGGCGGAAAAACGCGCCCACATTCTGGAAGGACTGAAGATTGCAATCGAAAACATCGATGAAGTCGTAAAGATCATAAAAAAATCCAAAGACGTCAAGACCGCCCGCCAGAAATTGATGCAAAGATTTTCATTAACAGAGATTCAGGCGCAGGCGATCCTCGATATGAGACTGGCCAAGTTGACCAATCTCGAAAAGGACGCCCTTGATAAAGAATATCTCGGTCTTATAAAAGAGATCGCCCGATTAAAATCAATCCTCAGTTCTCCCAAGGGTGTTTATGCACTCATAAAAAAAGAATTAAAGGAACTGAGTAATAAATACAGAGAACCCCGCAGAACCCAGATCATCGACGCCGAACCTGAAGAATTAACCATCGAAGACCTCATCGGCGAAGAAGATATGGTCATCACCCTGACCCATCGCGGCTATATAAAACGCCAGCCGATTTCAACCTACCGCAAACAGATGCGCGGCGGCCAGGGAAGAAAGATAGTGGAAATCGGGGATGAAGATTTCGCAACCCAGCTGCTCATAACAGTGACCACGGACACCCTGTTGTTTTTCTCAGATAAAGGCAAGGTCTATGCGCGTAAGGTCTATGAGATTCCTGAAGCAGGGCCTTTTTCCAAAGGACGTTCCATCGCCAACTTCATAGAACTCAGCGAAGGAGAAAAAATCTCAGCCTGTTTGATGTCTATAAAACAGTTTTCCAACGACCACTTCATCTTTATGGCGACCAAGAACGGAAAAGTGAAAAAGACCAATCTTGCGGATTTTGCGAACATCAGAAGAAAAGGTATCATTGCGATCAACCTCCTCCCTGACGACAGATTGATTGAAGTCGGTTTGACCAACGGAGACAACTCGATACTGCTTACGACGAGGGACGGTCTGACGATAAGATTTTCTGAAAAGCTGATAAGACCGATGGGCCGGAATGCCGGTGGTGTACGGGGAATAAAATTGTCGAAAGGGAATGAAGTCGTTGGATTCAATATCGCCCGTGAAAACGAAGACATGCTCATCATCAGTGAAAGAGGCATTGGCAAACGCGTCAAGTTCTCTTCCATAGGAGAAAAGGGAAGAGCGGGTAAAGGAATGAAGGCGATGACCATCGATCAAAAAACAGGTAAGGTCGCCGGGGTTACAAATGTGAACGATGAAGACGACCTCATCGTAATGACAAAGGCGGGCAAGGTCATCAGAACACCCGTAAAGATGATAAAGGTGTTAAGCCGACAGGCAAAGGGAGTTAAAATCATCTCGTTGAGCAAAAATGATAGGGTCTGTTCCATCGCCTGCATCAAGGCGCAGATATAACGGCGCCGTCATGCACGATCTCGATTATGCGTAAATCCTGGGATGAATATTTCATGTCCATCGCCGAACTCGTGTCAGAGCGTTCAACCTGTCTGCGTCGGCATGTCGGCGCGGTGATCGTAAAGAACAAAAGGATTCTCGCCACCGGCTATAACGGAGCGCCCAGCGGAGTGGCGCACTGCGAAGAGGTGGGTTGTCTTAGGGAAAAATTAAAAATCCCTGCAGGTGAACGCCATGAAATATGTCGGGGAACCCATGCCGAGCAGAATGCGATCATCCAGGCGGCAACCTTTGGAGTGGACATCAGCGGTGCTGTCATCTACAGCACTCATCAACCATGTTTTATCTGTACGAAGATGCTGATCAACGCCCATATATCAAAGATTATCTTCAAGAACAAATATCCGGACAAGCTGGCGATGGAAATGCTCGAACAGACGAAGATTCCCTGCATACAACTCAAAAAATAGTCCCTTTTCCACGATCCGTGGATTTAAAATTCCTTAAATTTACGGTATAATTGATAAAAATCCTCCAGGGTCAACTCAGCCGGCCTTCTCTGCAGAAGACGGCTGTTCAATCCTCGAGGTGGGTTTTTGAAATAATGCACAATACAATTTTTTATTGACTTACGGCGATATCGAAAAATACCTTTCACGAACTCAAAAAAATCTTCTTCATCATTCAAGCGGATCAAGGGCTTTCTTTTCTTCAGTGAAATCACAACGGAACTGACTTTTGGAGGAGGTGAAAAGAAACGCGGCGGAATTGTAAAACCTTTTTCTCCGTTGAAACAATAGGTGATGAAAAGGGTGGTCGCACCGTATTCTCTGGAACCCGGTCGGGCGAATATTCGTTGGCCGTATTCTTTTTGAATGGTTAAAACCGCTCGTTTGATGAGTCGGCGTTCCTTAATCAACTTTTTCAGAATTTCTGAAGTTATTGAATAGGGAATATTACCGACCACCACCAACTGACCGTATTCTGACAGGGACAAGTCCAAAAAGTTTTTGTTTATTACTGAAACATTCGGAAAAGCCTTTTCACCAAGGATTTCCGCTAATTTCCCATCCATTTCCACGGCGAATACCTTTCTGGCGGCGGAGGCGATGAACTGTGTCAAAACTCCTTTACCCGCACCGATCTCAAGCACGACTTCATCTGAGACATCTGCAAAATCAACGATCTTCTTTGCGAAATACCTGCTCTTCAGAAAATGCTGCCCCAGTCTTCTCCTATAAGAACGCTTCGTCATTCAAGCCTTTGATGTAAAGAAGAAAATATCTATTCATCCAGAGAAAAGAGAACGGCGGCGTTG
The DNA here is from genome assembly GCA_011052815.1 of candidate division WOR-3 bacterium. Lineage (NCBI taxonomy): Bacteria > Pseudomonadati > Caldifarciminota > Caldifarciminota bacterium. The sequence continues at coordinate 21,099 of DRIG01000096.1, forward strand.
TTGTCGAGAATCCGCTCAAGCCCGGACGGCGCCATCTCAAGAATTTGAGCTGCAGCCTTTAATGTTTCCATGATATACGCCGGTTCATTCCGCTTCCCCCGATAGCCGACCGGTGAAAGAAAGGGTGCGTCGGTCTCCAGCAGGATTCTGTCGACGGGAATTTTTTTAAAGATCTCCCGTGTCCGTTTTGAAAAAGTCAGAATCCCGCCGAACCCGAGATAAAAACCCATGTCGAGTATGACCTTCGCCTGTTCAAAAGTTCCGCTGTAACAATGGAATACCCCGTAGTAGAAATCTTCTTTTTCAAGAATGCCGATTGTGTCATCAATCGAATTCCTGGTATGAATGAGTAACGGCAGACAATATTCCCGGGCGACGGTGATGTGTCGACGAAAGAGTTCCTGCTGGGCTTCTCTGGAAGAACTGTCGCGGTAATAATCAAGGCCTGTCTCACCCACCGCGTAGATCTTCTTTTCCTTAAGAAGTCTTTCAATATCCTGGAACTGCTCCAGGGAATCGGCGGCAAGTTCATTGGGATGAATTCCGACGGCAGGCAACAACCAGGGTTCATTCTCTGCGATTCTGACTGCCTCCTGACTCGTCTTCACGTCATAGCCGGCATTGATGATCTTATGAACACCGACACTCTTCGCCCGTTTCAAGACCTCAGGAAGGTCCCTGTTGAATTGAGGATCACTTAAATGGCAGTGAGTGTCAATCAATTCTGTGTTTCTGCTACTTTATTACAGCACCTGATGAAACAGGTCTGTCCGTGGTCAATAAAACGACCCCTTCTTTACTGTCCGCCGCCAGGAGCATCCCATAGGACATAACCCCTCTTATCTTCGCCGGCTTTAAGTTCTCGAGCACGATTATCGTCTTACCGATCAATTCTTCAGGTTTATAATACTTACCGATACCGGCGACGATCTCGCGTCTGGTCTCCCCGATCTCGACCACACACTTCAAAAGATTTTCACTCCCTTTGACAATCTCCGCTTCCAGAACCTTCGCCGTCTTTATCACCACCTTTTGAAATTCTTCAATGGAAATCTCTCTCTTCTTGAGTTTACTGACCTGGAGATCGACGGTCGCATCATCGATCTTTTTAAAGAGAATCTCCACCTTCCCGATTGTCGGGGCGACGTCCGGAGAACTGATATCATCCCAGGTCTGGGGTTTGAAATTTATGAACTTCTTTATTTTGTCGGCGGTAAAAGGAAGAAACGGTTCGATCAAAACAGCAAGGGAGGTTACGATCTTCATACATACATACATCGTTCTTTCACAAATCAAGGGGTTGGTCTTACGTGTCAACCATGGCTCTTCATGGTCAAAATAACGATTCGCCTCCTGGGCGATCTTCATCACCTCCTGGAGTGCGCTCTTGAATTCAAAGTTCTCGATCTTGGCGCCGATTTTATCGGGAGCGTTATGAAGCAGTTCAAGAATCCGGTTGTCGCTCTCAGTGAAGGCTGATGCCGTGGGAACAGAGGAATTATAATATTTGCCGATGAAGGTAAGGGTGCGGTTAATGAAATTTCCCAGGATGTCGGCGAGCTCATTATTGTGCCATGCCTGAAAATCACGCCAGGCGAAATCCGAATCACGTGTTTCAGGGGCATTACGGGTCAAGGCATAACGCAGGGAATCAGCATCAAATTCCTTCAGGTACTCAGGCAGCCAGATTGCATATCCCTTTGATGTCGAAAGTTTCTCACCTTCCAGCTTAAGAAATTGATTCGCCGGAATATAAGAAGGCAGAGCGTACTCTCCGTATGCCATAAGCATCGCCGGCCAGATTAAAGCGTGAAATACGATATTGTCTTTGCCGATGAAGTGGACCAGTTTCACGTCTTTGTTCAACCAGTATTCCTTCCATAAATCCGGTTCGCCCTTATTCTCCGCCCACTCCATTGTTGAAGAGATGTATCCGATGGGCGCATCAAACCACACATAGAGCACCTTACCCTTTGCCTCTTCCAGCGGAACAGGAACGCCCCAGGACATATCTCTTGTAATGGGACGGTCCTGAAGCCCTTCTTTAAGCCATCCTTTGACAAACGTCAACACGTGTTCTTTCCAATCCCGCTTCTGTTCGATCCATTCACTCAACCTGTCCTGGAATGCGGAAAGTTTGAAATACCAGTGCTTTGTCTTCCTCTTCTCGGGTGTTTCCCCGCATATCAAACAACGGGGTTCCACAAGGTCGAACGGCTCAAGCCATCGTCCGCAACTTTCACATTGATCTCCCTTTGCGTTGTCGGCTGCACACCGCGGACACTTTCCGCCGATATAGCGGTCAGGAAGAAAACGTTTGCATTTGGGGCAGTAAAACTGTTCGATCTCCTTCGGATAAATAAATCCTTTGTTATATATCTTTGTAAAAAAATCCTGTGCCAACCGATAGTGGAGGGGTATCGTGGTGCGCGAGAAATTTTCAAACAAAATTCCGAAATCCTTGAAGGCCTGTTTAATGGAATTGTGGTAATGATCAACAATCTGACGGGGTGTTTTCTTCTGTTGTTCGGCGCTTATCGTCACCGGCACACCGTGTTCATCCGTTCCGCAGATATGAATGATGTCTCTGTTCTTCAACCGTTGATATCGAACATAAATGTCAGCCGGCAAATAGGCGCCTGCCAGATGACCGAGATGAATGTCACCGTTGGCATAAGGCAAAGCACTCGTCACCAATATTTTCATAAAGTATTATAAATAAATGTAAATAAAAGTCAAGTATGCTCAACCTGAATTTAACCTTTGACATCGGCTCTTTTTTGGATAAAATTAATAGTGTTTTTGTCGTTGATACTTTTGATGATATCACCACCCCATGGTGTGACGGCGGTCGACAAACCCAATGACGGCGGGTCAACCATTCTTATAACCTGGCGGCTTTCAGCCGATGATACACTCATCGACAAATATGTAATCTTCCGTAAAGCATCACCCGATACAGTTTATGAAAAGATCGGTTCCACGGCTCCGGGCAATACAAATTTTGAGGACGACAAAACCAGAGACGGGCTGGAATATGTTTATAAAGTAGCGGCGGAAAAAGACAGCGAACTCTTTTTCTCCCAACCCAGTGAAGGGGCTGTGTCCTCTCCCCAGATTTTTCACATGGGCAGGATGAATATCTTGATCTCGATAATAATCTTTGTGATACTCCTCGCCTACTTTGTGGTGATGGCGCGCACCGGAAAAAAACTTTTTGTCAGAAAGATCCCTGGTCTTGATGCAGTCGAGGAAGCAGTGGGCAGAGCGACCGAAATGGGTAAACCGATTCTATACATCCCGGGCCTGGGCGATATCGATTACACCGCGACCATCGCCTCGATGAACATCCTCGGTGAAGTCGCTAAAAAAATAGCCCGTTATGACACTCCGCTCATCGTCACCAATCGTTGGTCTGTAACCTACACGGTTTCAAAAGAAGTCGTCAAAGAAGCCTTTGCGACCGAAGGCAGACCGGATAAATTTAAAGAGGACTATGTACGTTATCTAACTGAAGCCCAGTTCGGTTTCGCCGCTGCGGTCAACGGTATTATGCTGCGTGAAAAACCCGCCACCAATTTTTTCATCGGCAGATTCTGGGCGGAATCCCTGATAATGGCTGAAACCGGTAGTCAAACCGGTGCCATTCAGATCGCCGGAACCGATTCAGTTCTCCAGTTACCCTTCTTCATCGCCGCCTGTGATTATACGCTTATCGGAGAAGAGCTCTATGCCGCTTCAGCATATCTGTCCCGTGAACCGCTTCTTATGGGTTCTCTTAAAGCGCAGGACTACGGCAAGCTTATAGTGCTGGCGATTATTTTACTCTTTTCGATTCTTGCATTCTTTAATATAAATTTATCACCGCTTTTGAGTATACAATGAAACGTAAGATACCTTTGGCAATATGCTTTTTGATGGGGATAATAATGATGATACAGTTCTTCATTCCCCATCCGGCGTCACTCGCTTTCAACAGTATGATTCTGAAATGGGTGATCATCCTGGTCGCCTTTGCCATGGTCCTGGCAATCGGTAACCTGATCAGACACCATGGTACAAAGATTCAAAAGAAAAAAGAAAACTGGCAATACAGTATCGTGACGTTGTTGAGTATGATCATAATGGCGGTCATCGGTCTGTTCTGGGGAGTGGAGTCGGGTTCTCTGTTCCAGAAAATTTATCTCCACATATTTGCGCCCCTCGGTTCCACGATGTTCGCCCTGCTCGCCTATTATATGGCATCTGCCGCATATCGTGCCTTCCGGGCGCGAAGTCTTGAGGCGACCCTGCTCCTTGCCGCCGCCTTTATTGTAATGGTCGGTTTTATGCCTTTTGGTCAGTATATACATCCAAGGTTGCCGGCATTTGCTGAATGGATTATGCAGGTGCCGAATATGGCATCACAGCGCGGTATTATGTTCGGCGTCGCATTCGGTTCTATCGCCACCGCATTGAAGATAATTCTGGGTATTGAACGTTCCTGGCTGGGAGGAAAAGAATGAAGTGGTATCAGGCGATCTCCTCGATTGACAGACGCATCATCTACCTGCTCCTCACCCTCTTTATCATTCTACCCTTTTTTGTCCCCTTTAAGATGCATCAGAACATAATGCCCCAGACCCAGAAACTCTTTGACTTTGTGGAATCGATTCCACCCGATGAGAAAGCGGTTATGATATCCTTTGATTACACGCCGCAGACCATGCCCGAGACCCAACCTATGGCGATCGCCCTGCTCAAACACTGTTTTGCCAGAGGAATCCCGGTGATCGGAGTCTCCTTTGATCCCCAGGGACCTGGTCTGGCTGTAGACGCCTTTGCCACCGTCGCCGAAGAATTCAATGCAGAAGCAAAGACGCACAGAGATTCAATTATCTACGGTGAAGACTATGTCTATCTCGGCTGGAAATCAGGATTTGTCGCCGCCATTCTTGATATGGGCGAGAGTATCGCCGGAGTCTTTCCGCGCGACCACTTCAGAAACTCAATCGATTCGTTTCCTTTGATGCAACACGTGAAAAACTATAAAGAGATAGCGATTGCAATCATCCTTTCAGGTGCGGCGTATCCTGAATCCTGGGTTCTTTATGCACAGTCCCGATATGGTGTAAAGATCGGCGCGGGCTTGACCGCGGTGATGGCGCCGAGATATTATCCGTTTTTACAGACCGGCCAGTTCTCCGGTATGATGTCCGGTATGAAAGGCGCGGCGGAATACGAAAACCTTATTGTTCAGCACGGCTATACTGATAAACTCGGCAGGGCTGAAACCGGTATGAATTCTCAATCAATGATTCACATACTCATAATCGTTCTCATTATCCTCGGTAATATCGGTTATATCTTCAGCAGGAGGAAAAGATGAGCCCTGACCCCTGGACCTGGATTGCCGCGTTCCTGACCCTGATGATATTTTCTTTTCTGTATAAAGACAACCCTTTCTACAAATTCGCCGAGCACCTCTTTGTCGGCGTTGCAAACGGTTATTACATCGCCCTTTACTGGCATAATTCATTAAAACCCAACCTTTTCGAACAACTCGCCGCAGGTAATTTTCTCTATATTATTCCACTCTTATTGGGCCTGATGTACTTCGCCCGTTTCATACCAAAAGTCTCCTGGCTCGTGCGCATTCCGATCGGATTTATGATCGGCTGGGGAGCAGGAATATCAATCCCGGCGTACTTCCAGGCATTTGTCTTGAAACAACTGGAGGGAACAATCGTAATCCCGCAAAACTTCACCTCACCTCTAAGCGGGGTATGGGCGGTCATCAGTCTGATTGGTGTTGTCTGCACCCTCATCTACTTCTACTTCTCAAAAGAGCATAAAGGACTGCTTAAACCCACCGCCCGTCTCGGGATCTTCTTCATTATGATCGGATTCGGTGCATCATTCGGTTATACAGTAATGGCGCGTGTCAGCCTGCTGATCGGCAGAATCCAGTTTTTGCTGGGACCCTGGTTGGGTTTGATAAAATAGTCCGCATTCCTTAGAATTTAAAACTTTTTTACAAAATTCCTCCGTCTGGAAATTAACCATTAATATATGATGTTATACTTTTTTATAACATCATTTTCTACTGCAGGATGTTATCGACGATATTTCAATACTTATATCTCTGAAAAGTGGCACAGAAATTGCATATAAAAAGAGTAGAGGTGAAAAATGAAGATAATAAGTTTTGTCTTAATCATATCCTCGCTTGCCTTCTGCGGAAGTTTCGGGATCGGTATTGCCGGAGGCGGTCAATATTACGAAAATTACAAAAGCCTGACTCCTGAAATGTTGCAGGAAATGTTCTACGGTGCTGAACTCTCTTTAAGTGCAGAAGCCCTGCCCAATGTCTTCCTTGAGCCTTCGTTCTCTTATCTGAATAACCCTGCGGTTTCCACCTCAGCCACCGGATGTGGACTCGGTTTGAATATCAAACCAAGACTCGGCAACTTTCCTCTCGTACCTTATTTCGGTCTCAAAGGAACCATTCTGTTCTACAGTGAGATGGATATCAGAGAAGCGGCCCGCGCCAGCCAGCTTATCGCTTATATTGAAAATTCATCACCGAAATTAATCGGTGCGGGCTTTGCCGGAATAAGTCTCTTTCTCGGAAAGAGCATGTCATTGAACTGCAATTACAGCTATTACAGTCTTGCCCCTCAATATGGTGTGGAAATGGTCTGGGCGGGACTTACCTACTACATAAATTGGTGATGAACCTCAACTCTTCCTGGCTTTATGCAGCAGGCGCGATAAATAAGAAGGCTGGATTTTAAGAATCTTACTCGCCTTTCTCTGGTTGCCGCCGCACTGCTCAATCGTCTCCCGAATATAATTCAGTTTAAATGCATCCACGGCTTCTTTTAATCCTTTACCTGAGATCTCGAACTCCTTGCATCTGCGCGCGGGAAGCATCAGACAATTTATATCAATGGTATCGCCTGTCGCCAGCACAACCGCACGCTCTATCACATTCTGGAGTTCTCTGACATTACCGGGCCAGGGATAGTCCAGCAACCTCTGCATCACCTTGCTGTCGATATCTTTAATCGTCTTATTCATATCCCGTGCGTAGATCGTTAAAAAATGTTTGGCTAAAAGAGGAATATCATCTTTACGTTCCCGCAGCGGCGGGATCTGAATGGGAAAGACATTAAGCCTGTAAAAGAGATCTTCTCGAAACTGTTTCTCTGCAATCTTTTCTTCCAGATTCTGATTGGTGGCGGCGATGACCCGCACGTCGACCTTTATCACCTTGGTTCCTCCGAGCCGTTCGAATTCACGTTCCTGGATAACCCGAAGCAATTTACTCTGGGTCTCAGGCGCCAGATCCCCGATTTCATCAAGGAAGATCGTTCCTTTATGTGCCAGTTCAAATCTGCCGCGATGAAGGGATGTCGCACCGGTGAACGCCCCTTTTTCATATCCGAAGAGTTCACTCTCCAGCAGCGTGGTCGGAATAGCCGCACAGTTCACCGCGATGAAAGACTCCTCTTTTCTGGGACTCAAACGATGGATATAGCGCGCAATCAATTCTTTTCCTGTACCGTTTTCACCGAGCAACAGCACCGTCGAGGTGCTCTGGGCGACTTTTTCCGCAAGCTGGAGTACTTCTTTAAACTCATCGCTCGCCGAGATGATGGCGTAACGTGAATCGATTTCATCCCGCAACAGATTCTGCTGCTCGCGGATCTGAAGATGCACCTGGGCGTTCTGGATCACCTGGGCGGCTTGAAATGCGATGATAATCAGGAGTTCTTTATCTGCATTCGTCCACGTACGGCGGTTCTTTTTATTCAACACCTCAATAACGCCGATCGTTTTACCGGTGATGATGAGCGGAGCGGCGATGATCGATTTCGTCGCGAAACCCGTTCTTTTATCTATCCCCGGATAAAAATCTTTATTGGAAGAGGTGTCATTCACCATTATCGGCTTGCCTGTACGGACGCACGCGCCTGCAATCCCCTTGTCCAGGGGAACAGTAAGATTTTTCAAGCGCTCGGAAACATCACCGGTGGCGCTGGCAAAGTAAAGCTCATTGGCCGTTTCGTCCAGTAAGAGCAGAGAACTCGCTTCGGCTTTCAACAACGTCTTGGCGCTCTCGATGATGATATTCAGTATCTTTGAAAGTTCCAGCGTAGAAGAAAGAGAACTCGACATCTGAAAGAGTATTTCAAGCTCTTCTCTGCCTATCTTCCTGATGATATCCTCCATATCTCCAGTATATCATAAAAAGTACTGAAGTCAATATCTTCTTGTAAATTACAGATTATCTGCTATAATATCTTGAAAAGGAGGTACAGGTGACGGCGAAAAAATATCAACATTATTATGTCGTACGCCTTGAAAAGAATGAGGAGATAATCAGTTCCCTGAACAAGATTGCGGAAGAAAAAAAGATCAGCGGAGCGTTCTTCTTCGGTCTGGGAGTCGGCAAAAAATTGGTTCTCGGATACTTCGACGCGCGCAAAAAGTCATATATCAAAAAATTGTTCGAAGGAGAATACGAATTCGTAAGTCTATCAGGAAATATTTCCAGATTTTCAAAAGAGACGGTGATCCACGCCCATGCCGCGATCACCGATAAAAACTTCAATGCCTTCGGTGGACATCTCTTTCACGGCGTCGTACCGGCCACCCTCGAGTTGATCATCCTTCCCACAGGAGAGAGATTGAACCGTAAAAAAGACCGGAAGACCGGTTTGAATTTACTGGACCTGTAGTCTGTTCGGTTCAAAAGATTTGACATCGCGGGAAATAACCGGTATAATAATAGTATGAATTTCTTCTTTGAAAAAATTGTCTCAAGGAGAGATTTTCTGAAAAAATGCGGGCTTCTGTTTCTGGGCGGATTTTTATCATCGAAACTTATAAAATTCGCGAATGCACAGGAAGGCAGACTCGGTTTGATCAAAGCGCAAAAAGCACTGTATTATAAAAAATTACCGAAGAACAA